>NZ_VOYW01000028.1:0-43310 GCF_013420085.1 Acinetobacter sp. YH12027 | reverse complement strand
TGTCTTTTATACGTAATTTAAGGGTTTTCATGTACTTATATTAACAATCAAAACTCAAGGAAAATAGTCCTTAGTTAAATCAAACGACACTTCATGTCGTGTCGCTTATATCTCTGACCTGAAGGACTGAGTTTTAAGCTCCATTTGATAAAATTTAACGGTTGTCTTTAAAGAGAAAACTCCATAATATTTTTATAAAATTATTTTTATTTTTTTCAATTTTATAAAAACTTTTATTAAATCAATATTTATAAGACACTTTAAAGATGAAACAGATCTTCATCCTGCTCACTTTAGCCTTAAGCTCTCAGAGTTTTGCCCAACTGGTTCAACTCAATACCAGCCAATTTGAAATAGAATTTAACCTCTTACAGAAACAAAAAGGCTATAACAGCCAGATTAAGAGTAATGGCTACATCCACGAAAAATTTTTAGTCACTGGCAAATCGATCATTGATGAACGTGAGTCGTTCAAGATGACAGGCTATTACAAAGCAGATGATGGCCGTGATAACATGTATTCAATTTCAGAATATCGTGTGTATTGTGATGACCAAAGCTTTGGTTTTGCACTCATGGACTTTGAAGCAGACGGTCAAAGACTGTACTAACCAATGAGAGTGATTATGCCTTTGACTATGAAGATCCCACTCCACGAGACCGTGAGTTTAGTAAAGTCCTCAAAAATGCCTGCAAACACGCCTCACTTAAATGATCAGAGCCATGCAGCATTGGATCAGTTAAGCACTGCGAAACACGAAATAGACACATCCAAAAAGGCATAAACCTGCCCACAAATAGTCCAACTTAAAGGGTTGTTTAAAAAGGAAAATCATAAATGGAACGAAGACCAATAGCGTCACGACTTCTTGTGTGATTTTCATTTGACCCAAAGACCACCCATGTTTGGCCAACAGTCGCGTTGCTGGGATCATAAAACTATATTCGAGTAATGCTATAGCCCATCCAAATAAAATCGCTTGCCAGAGCGGCGCATCATGTAGAAATTTCAGATGTCCATACCAGGCCAAAGTCATAAAACAGTTGGAGATAATCAATAAAAATAGGGCAAGTGACATAAGCAATCAAGATCGCAAAAAATTGCGCTTATTGTACGTTTTTCATCATGATTTCGCGCCTATTTTCCGTGTTTTTATCCTCAAGAAAATTGCGTACATTTGATCAGTTACGTGCTCAATCTTTTTGCACGATCTCATACAAAAAAATCTATCTTTTCGCTAAGACCCTTGCTATGGTTGCTCTCAAATGAAATTAACCTTTTCAACCAAATCTATAATGACAACACCACAATAACAAAGTGATGTGTCGATAAAAGCAGTGGAGTTAGAACGAATGCATCTGCATATCTTGGGTATTTGTGGCACCTTTATGGGTTCATTGGCGCTCTTGGCGCGTGATTTAGGACATAAGGTGACGGGTTCAGACCAAAACGTTTACCCACCAATGTCTACCCAATTGGAAAATGCAGGCATTACCTTAATGCAAGGCTATGACCGTAGCCACCTTCAACCACACCCAGATCTCGTGATTGTCGGCAATGCAATGAAACGTGGCATTGATGCAGTGGAATACATGCTGAACGAAGGCCTGCCTTATATTTCTGGCCCACAGTTCCTTGCAGACCACGTGCTACAAGGTAAACATGTCTTAGGTGTTGCAGGCACCCATGGTAAAACGACAACAACGACCATGCTCGCTTGGGTCCTCGATCAAGCAGGTTTAGAACCAGGCTTTTTGATTGGCGGTGTGCCATTGGGTTTCACTGAGAGTGCACGTTTAGGCGGTGGAAAATACTTCTGTGTAGAAGCCGATGAATACGATTCTGCATTCTTCGACAAACGTTCGAAGTTCGTGCATTATCATCCAAAAACGGCGATTTTAAATAACCTTGAATTTGACCATGCCGATATCTTCGATGACTTGGCGGCGATTCAAAAGCAATTCCATCATCTGGTTCGTACTATTCCAAGTGAAGGCCGTATCATTGCGCCCATCACAGAGACAAATATTGATGAAGTCTTGGAAATGGGCTGCTGGACACCTGTAGTGCGTACATCTTTAGATGCCAATGACAAATCTGAGCTGTATGCAGAGCAATTGTCTGCTGACGGTTCACATTTCAAAGTGCTTCAGCATGGTGTCGTGAAAGGCGAAGTCAAATGGAATATGACTGGGCAACACAGTGTAGCCAATGCTTTGGCAACCATTGCTGCGGCTGAACATGTCGGTGTTTCGATTGAAACGGCGTGTGAGGCGCTTTCGAACTTTGGTGGTGTAAAACGTCGTATGGAACTTTTGGGTACCGTACGTGGCGTTGAAGTTTATGACGACTTTGCACATCACCCAACTGCAATTGATACCACACTGGAAGGTGCACGTAAGCGCTTGGGTGAACGTAAGCTTTGGGCGGTAATCGAGCCACGTTCTAATACCATGCGCATGGGTAGCCATAAAGATGGGCTTGCACATTCTGCACGCTTAGCAGATGAAGTGATTTGGTATCAACCTGAAGGTTTGGATTGGGATCTACAACCTGTGATTGAAGCTGCTGCGAATAAAGCTGTGGTGGCTCGTTCACTGGATGAGATCATTCAAACCATCGTAAGCGAGGCAGGCGAGGGCGATGCTGTGGTGATTATGTCGAATGGCGGTTTTGGTGGTTTACATCAGAAGTTGATCAGTGCATTAAAAGCCTAAACCCACTAGATAAAATAAAAAAAAGCCCGCTGCGCGGGCTTTTTTTTATTCACACTCAGCTTAAAAATAATGCTGATAGCCTCGGTTTTTATAGCCTAAATCCAGCTTAACCGGCTGTTCAACATTCTCTAATCTTAACAATGTCGTTAAAAACGCCTGAATTTGTTCTAGATTGAGCACGTCGGGTTGAAAGCTTGAATATCCAAAGCGCTGAAACAAACTAGCAATTTCACTATGTCGGTTGACATATTTCATCGACCATTTTGAAAAATCGATTTGATCAATATTTTGATCAGGATAACGCACAATATCCCGATGGCGAGTATCTTTCGCAATATGCTGAAAAAGCTGTTCGAGAGCCGCTTGCTCACCTTGCAGGCATTGGAAGAACCGGCCTTCGGCATAGTACAGCACGCCAAAAATATTTTTTTCAGTATTAAAGCTGCGGGCTCTCACCAAAATATCACTTAAATCTTGTATTAAATCAAATTGTTGTTCTACACGTGTACTGGCATAACAGAGTTGTATCATTGTGTTTATTCTTAAAGTATTTGCACGATTTTAACGTAGAAATCGCTACAGAATGAGTAAAATGTTTGTATATTTTTTAATCAAATGTGCTTTTTAACTTACAACACAAAACCAAGATCACGTATACCGATATCACCTTCATTTTTTTAAACTTATACATATTAAAACAATGAAATTATTTCCATTTGAAGATGAATAAAGAGGCCGACCATGCTTAAAAATTTACTCATTTTTTTATCGATCACTTGTGTATATTTTGCTGCCTTGATCATACTGAATAATTTTGGCGTTTCAGATTTTTTTAATGTCGTTATTTGCTCATTTATTTTAGGAATAACACTGCGCACCGTGATTCCTCACTATCTTATTTATTTACTAATGATGATGACCATTGGCAGTATTTATTTCGTGCTGAATGATTTTGCTTTATTAAATATCATGTGTTTAAGCTTGGTTTTAGGAATATTGATCTGCTCGATTTTGTTACAATTGTGGCCACATATCGTCAAAACACCATCAACGGTGTTGAAACTCAAGCTCAATTGAGCACAAAGCAGTTTTTAAATTTTCATACTGATAAAACGCCCGCATCGCGGGCTTTTTTAGGCTTGAACATCGGCTAATGTCTTGTCTCGGCGAAACATCACCTCTACATAAGAACAGGTTGGAATAATTATTAAGTGTTTCTCACGAGCGAATTCCACCAAATGATCCAATAGTACACGAGCAACCCCTTGCCCACGCAATGAATCATCTACCCACGTGTGATTTGCCACAATGGTATGTTCATCACGCCATAGATAACTCATTTCTGCAAGGCGTACACCCTCAGCATTTAACTGAAAAAATTCACCTTTTTGACCATTATCTTGATGTTGCATAGTCACTGTTTTTTCTTCCTTTTTATGAAAAAATACACCGTGTAACAAACGAGAAAGTGATTGGTACAGAACTTAAACAACCTATATTCAACTGTAGGTGATAATAAATCCGTACACCTTTCACATTAATTAAAAAACAATTAAATCACACTTGCCGGATATTTTTATTATGGACCTTTATCTTGTCGCTATCTTTGTATTACTGATTGCTGCAGCATGCTTGGTTGTATCGCTGTATAAATCACGATCTTAATTCAATTTCATAGCTAGATTTCAAATAAAAACAGCCTGATTGCAATACGATCAGGCTATTTTTATTTATCCAAATGATTAATCTACATCACGCTATACAATTTAGCGTAGAACATCACGAATCGATTCATCTTTATCAAATACAGATTTTGCAAAAGGGCAGAGTGGAATAATTTTCACGTTCTTTTCCCGAGCAAAATTCACTGCTGCATCGAGGAGATGTCGTCCAACACCTTGTCCTCGCAAGCTGTCACTGACATCGGTATGATCAATAATAAATTTATCATCGCCTGCCCATGAGTAAGTCATCTCTGCCAAACGCTCCCCATCTTGCTCAACAAAGAAAGCTCCTTTTTTTTGATCATCATCTTGTTGTACAAACATCTTAAATTTCCTCCATTTTTTTATAAATTGGCATGTAATGCAGGTCAACTCTGTTGTTTTTGTATTAATTTAAACCGCATGCACGGGGCTTAAATCTGTTCCTGCTCGTGTATAGAGCATAGTAAAATAAGCCACTTTATTTATTTGAAGACACTCATGTCTGCCTCTCCCTCCGAAACGGCTTCTTCTGGCTCTTGGACGGCTGTGATTGCTTTGGCTTTCGCAGCATTTATTTTTAATACCACTGAATTTGTACCTGTCGCGTTGCTCAGCGATATTGGCAAAACCTTTAGCTTGGCAGCGACCGATGTCGGCATCATGATTACGCTCTATGCATGGGTGGTTGCTCCGATTTCTTTGCCGATCATGTTATTGACCAAAAATATTGAACGTCGTTCACTCCTGATTTGCTTATTTATGGTGTTTATTGTCAGCCATATTCTGTCGTATTTCGCATGGAGCTTTAATACTTTATTGCTCAGTCGAATTGGCATTGCTTTCTCGCATGCACTTTTTTGGTCAATTACTGCGTCGCTGGCAGTTCGTGTTGCACCGAAAGGCAAAGAATTTCAAGCCTTGGGACTTTTAGCCACAGGCACAGCTTTGGCAATGGTTCTCGGTATTCCGTTTGGGCGTATGGTCGGAGAAGCCTATGGTTGGCGAAATACCTTTGCTCTGATTGGCATTGGCGCCAGTATCGTTTGCCTGATTTTAGCCAAAACGCTGCCGATACTGCCGAGTTTGAACTCTGGCTCGCTGAGCAGCCTAAAACAGTTTATTCGCCGTCCAAGCTTAATGATGGTCTTTGCATTAACCATTATCGTAATTAGCGCGCAATTTACCGCATATAGCTATATCGAACCGTTCTCGCTCAACATTGCTGCATTCAGCTCCATGCAAACCACCACGTTGTTATTAATCTTTGGTGCAGCAGGCTTTCTAGGTTCTTATCTCTTTGGAAAATTTGGTGGGAAATATCCCAAAGTTGCGATTCCTTTAAGTACAGCCACACTGGCTTTATCCATGCTGCTGTTGCTTCCTGTTTCTTTCAGTTTTGCAGGTGTAAGTGCAGTGTGCTTATTGTGGGGCATGAGTATCATTGGATTTAGTCTCGCATTACAGTCAAAGACACTACATCTCGCATCCGACGCCACCGATGTCGCCATGGCTATTTATTCGGGACTTTATAATGTCGGGATTGGCGGTGGTGCACTCTTGGGCGGTATCGTCAGCGTTCATTTCGGTTTGAGTTATATTGGTGTGATCGGAGGAATCATCGCCGTGATCGGCACACTTTTAGCCTTAGCGTTAGTACACCGTGGTGATTTTAACCCTCCTGTGGCACATTAAATGAATTCGCAAATTGCCGATTGCACTTTGTACTAAAAACTGTCATGCTTTGCCGCATATTTGGACAGTGTCCAAAACAAAATTTGAACAAGGGGAGTAGCCTCCTCCAAACGTAAACCTTGTTTTACGTGTCAGAATATCGTCATTACACTTTGCAAAAAGTCGGTATCTGAGCATCGCTGCTGCAAATCATTACAGTACGATGTAGGCAAGACCTTGATCATGTTGTCTCAGGCGTTTTATTTCGTCTGGCAACTGGTCGAGGTTTTTTTATGGCTGGTTGTTAGATGTGGAGAATACACATGGAAACGATTGGCTCATTATGGCTATATCTGGCATTTTTCGGTTTAGTCACCATCATGCTACTCATCGACTTTTTAGGCTTTAAAAATAACAAAGGCCAAGAAATCAAAGTCAAAACCGCTGCCTATTGGAGTATTGCATGGGTCTCTGTGGCTACCTTATTCGGTGGTGCACTGTGGCTCTACTTACAGCAAACCGCTGGTGTTGCTGTTGCAAATACCAAAGTCATGGAATATTTCGCTGGTTATCTGCTCGAAAAATCACTCGCAATTGATAACGTTTTTGTCTGGCTCATGATCTTTGCTGCCTTTGCCATTCCACCTGCTTTGCAGCGTAAACTGTTGCTCTACGGTGTCCTCGGCGCAATTGTACTGCGTACCATCTTTATTTTTATTGGGGCATGGTTCGTTCAAGAATTCTCTTGGGTGCTGTACTTCTTCGGTGCGTTCTTGGTGTATACCGGCTTTAAATTCCTTAAGGGTTCAGACGAAGACGACAAAGATATCGAAGATATGGCAATTTTGAAGTGGCTACGTAAACACATGCGTATTACCCCTCAAATGCATGAAGATAAATTCTTCGTTCGTCAAAATGGTGTCTTGTGGGCAACGCCGCTCTTTTTAGTGTTGATCTTGGTTGAAGCATCGGACGTGATTTTTGCGGTGGACTCAATCCCAGCAATCTTTGCGGTTACCTCTGACCCGTTTATTGTACTGACTGCAAACTTGATGGCGATTTTGGGTCTACGTGCCATGTTCTTCCTCTTGTCTGGTGCTGCATCGAAAATGCATTACTTACCATATGGTCTGGGCATTATCCTGGTATTTATTGGCGCTAAGATGCTGTTGCTTGATGTGTTCCACATGCCAATTTGGATTTCACTCGGCTTTATTGTGGTGACCTTAACTATCACCGCGTGGTTATCGATCCGACACAGCAAGAAGTACCATGAAACCATGCTTTAAAACACTTAGATGATTAAAAGCCTTCTTTCGAGAAGGCTTTTTTATTCTGTAATAAAGCCATGAGCTAAGCTTCAGGCGTCATCAAGAGTTTGAGTTTCGGCCAGCGTTGTAAAAATTGTTTTTGCTGCACACGCTGCAAAAAAGTCGCCTGACTGACTAAACGTGGGTTCCAACGGACATTTAACTCAAATAAATCATCTAAACCCAAAGGAGCAATCAGCTGTATTTGTTGTTGATCATCCAATTTAACGGCGATGGCAGTGGCAGTTTCTGGCCACAAAGATAGCGCATGCTCAATCGACTTGAGCGCCTGTATCGGCTCGCCATTTTCCAAGCGATACCACTGGTGTACTGTCGCTTGGTTGGTGACATCCCAATGAATGTGAGGAAAATCCAACTGCATCTGCTGTTGAATCCTGTAACCCTGTGTTCCATCATCATGTTCCGCATAATAAATCACATCGACTTCTGTGCCTTCCAGTGCATAGTGTTGTTGATGTCGCTGTGACCAAATCAAATTACGAACCACGCCTGCAGCCAAATAAGCCTGTGTATCTATGGCATACAGGGCATGTAAAATCTGCATGATGCCTTGATGCTGCAATAGGTCATGTTTTAATTGGTCTGAATAACGCATGTACATTAAAGGGTTCATTGTCGTTTTTTAAAGGGCGCTCTTGAGATCAATATAGCAAGCGTTGCGACTCATGGTCTTTATTCATTCATCGATGCAATGTATACAGCTCAATGCTTTTGTATTATTCAAATCAAACACAATGAACAAAAAAACAGAATCACTCATAAACAGCTGTTCTATTTTTTAGAACACATTTTCACAATTACTCTAACGGTATTTTGAACCAAATTGGGCTACAATCAACCGAAAAAATTCTAAACTGCAGGTATGTCATGTCTTCTGTTATCGCATCTACAGCGATCCGTGGTCGCTTTCTAGATATTCAGAATACAGTTGCCCAAGCACGTGAAATTCACGACCAAGTGCGCTATTTCGAAGATGGTTTGCTGATTACGCAAGCCGGAAAAATTCAATGGTTCGGTCCATGGTCTGAGGGACAACACCATCTCCCAGATCAGGTTGAAGTACAGCATTATCCAGATCAATTGATTGTTCCGGGTTTCATCGATACCCACATCCATTATCCACAAACGGAAATGATGGGGGCTTATGGTGAACAGCTACTGGAATGGCTTGATACCTATACCTTTCCAACTGAAATCCAATTTGAAGATCCGGCTTATGCAGAGCAAATTGCACAGTTCTTTGTAAACGAGTTACTCAAAAACGGAACCACAACAGCTCTTGTTTTTTGTACCGTTCATCCACAATCGGTCGATGCTTTATTTAAAGCTGCAGAACAGCATCAGATGCGCTTAATTGCCGGTAAGGTCATGATGGATCGACATGCCCCTGAAGCATTATGTGACACAGCTGAGAGTGGCTACAACGACTCCAAAGTACTCATCGAAAAGTGGCATGGCAAGGGCCGTAACCTGTATGCCATCACGCCTCGTTTTGCCCCAACCTCAACGCCTGAACAATTGGCACGGGCAGGGGAGCTAAAAGCCGAGTATCCTGATGTTTATGTGCATACGCATTTGAGTGAAAATAAAAATGAAATTGCGTGGGTCAAATCATTATTCCCTGAGCAAAAAGGCTATTTAGACGTTTATCATCATTATGGTCTGACCGGATCACGTTCCGTGTTTGCGCACTGCGTGCATTTGGAAGATGCCGAATGGGACTGTATGCATCAGACCAACTCTGCCATTGCGTTTTGTCCAACCTCGAATTTGTTCTTAGGCAGTGGTTTATTTCCATTAAAGAAAACATGGGAAAAACAGGTGAAAGTCGGCTTAGGCACAGACATTGGTGCAGGCACCTCATTTAACCAACTACAAACCATCAATGAAGCCTACAAAGTTCAACAACTTCAAGGCGATAAACTATCCGCATTTGAAGCGCTGTACCATGCCACTTTAGGGGGAGCAAAAGCCTTAGATCTAGAGGACAAACTTGGAAACTTTGATTTGGGCAAAGAAGCAGATTTTGTGGTGCTCGATTTAAAAGCCACTGCGCTACAAGCCCTACGTCAACAACATACCAAAAATCTGGAAGATGCTTTATTTGCCCTCATGCTGATGGGTGATGATCGTAATATCCATGCCACCTATGTGTTTGGACAATGTGCGTATGTCAAAGCATAAAACGGCTCGACCGAGACGAAAAACAGCGTTGAAAATTGGACTGATTGCCGTCGCTTGTTTGTGCTTACTCAAGCGTGACAGCACTTCCAAGAAAAACTGATTACATTTTCAACGGCAAAAAAGATGCATCTGCGAGCCAGATGTATTAAAATTGGTTCATCTTTAGAGGTGTTGCAAGTCAACACCTTTTTTATTTTTTTGATTTGCTTTTTTAGGTATCTACCCATGTCTGTTCAAATGAGCGTACTGATTTCCACTGAAGAAATTCAAGCTAAAGTGAAAGAGCTTGGCGCAAAAATTGATGCACACTATGCTAACAGCGACAAAGAGTTGGTGTTAATCGGTCTTTTACGCGGTTCTGTTATTTTTATGGCTGACCTTTGCCGCGCAATTTCAAAACCGCATGAACTCGACTTCATGACCGTTTCAAGTTATGGCGGTGGGACCGTATCTACTCGTGATGTAAAAATCTTAAAAGACTTAGACGGCGACATTAAAGATAAAGATGTCTTGGTGGTTGAAGATATTATCGATTCAGGAAATACCTTAAGCAAAGTTTTAGAAATTTTACAGACGCGCAATCCAAATTCAATCGAGCTTTGTACTTTGGTTAGCAAGCCTTCACGTCGTGAGATTGAACTCGAAGTGAAATTTTTAGGTTTTGAAGTCGAAGATAAATTTATCGTAGGTTATGGTCTGGACTATGATCAAAAATATCGTCACATTCCATTTATTGGCGAAATTGGTCTCTAAGCAAGATCAGATACTTAAGAGTGGCCGAAGGCCACTTTTTTTTTACTTTTCTTGCTATTTCAGAACAAAAAAACAACAGTTTTTTGCATGTTTAGGCTGTAGCTCAGCTTAGTTTTGATTAAAGATAAAGATTGAACATGTCGTAAAAAACAAATACATGATAACAAAAGGAGAGTTACTATGTGGTCACTCATTGTTGCGATTGTTGTTGGTTTTATTGCTGGTTTAATTGCACGTGCGATCCATCCTGGAGATGACAAAGCGGGTTTCATTATGACCACCCTTCTCGGGATAGCAGGTTCCTTACTTGCGACCTATGGCGGACGTTTATTAGGTCTATATGGAGAAAATTCTGCCGCTGGATTTATCGCATCCGTTATTGGTGCGATTATCGTGTTGTTTATCTATAATCTCGTTACGAAAAAAACCCGTGTCTAGTTTTTTTTATAACGCCATTAAAATACCCGCCTATAGACGGGTATTTTTTTAATTGTACTTTATTCATCGTACAGCTTGAAATTATTTAATCTCTTTTAAAATTGATTCTAATTCAGCAGTCGGGTATGCACCTGTTAAAATCGAACCATTAGCAAACACAATTCCCGGTGTACCATTTAATTTTAAGCTTTTTGCTAATTTTAAATTTCGCTCAATCGGGTTTGCACAGCTTTTCGCTGACTTCGGTTGAATTCCCTTATTGATTAAATTATTCCAGGCCATAGCAGGGTTTGACTCACAAAAAATCTGCTTCGATGGCGCCAACGACTGTGGTTTTATCGCTGTGACAAAAGTATAAATGGTCACATCATTGAGTTTTGCCAGTTCTACTTCAAGCTTCTTACAATATGGGCAATTTGGGTCAGAAAAGATCGCGATTTGGCGCTTCCCATTCCCCCTGACTGTTTTAATCGCATCTTGTAATGGAAGTTTATTCCACTCAGTTTTTTGCTGACTGAGGATCAATTGTTTGGTCAGATTTTTTTGATCTTTTAAACGAATCATAGAACCTGCGATCACATAATCCGCATTTTCACTCAAATACAAAACTTGATCTTCAACAAAGCCACTATATATGCCCGGCATTTCGGTACTTTGAATATTTTCAATTTTTAAACTGGGGTGCTTTTCTGCCAAGAGCTTTTGAACCTGTGCCGCATCTGCTAAAGCAAAAGTCGAAAGGGTGGTACTCAACGCCAACGCACATACTTTTTTCAACATAGACAGAACTTCAACATTTAATTGATTGAGCATTCTAAGCCCTAACGTGTGAAAGTTTTGGGCTTTTTTCAGTTCATTACGCAATAGCTACATGCCGTTTCACGTGGAACATATTAAGCTGCATCAGGTGAATTAATTTCAACAGACACATGTACAATTTCTTCATGAATCGACAGCGCTTGACGCACTTCATCTGCGCTCAATGCCTGACTGGTTTCTAAGGCCACAATACATGAAAACTGACCTTTACCCACTTTCCATACATGTAAATCAGTTACATCGACGTCGACAGGTAATTGCATTAAAATCTCTCGAATCTCATCAACGACAGGGTGATCCATTTCCGCATCCAGTAATGTTTGTCCAGTTTCTTTCATCAGCCCAATGGCCCACTTACCAACAAGTACCGCACCAACAATCCCCAATAGCGCATCTAAAAATCCCCAGCCCATCCATTTTCCAGCAAATAAAGCCACAATCGCCAACACAGAAGTCACCGCATCAGCAACCACATGCATGAAGGCTGCTTTCTGATTGAGGTCGTGATGATGATCATGCTGCTCCTCATGGCTATGATGGTGATGGTGATGGTGATGGTGATGGTGATGGTCATCATGCAATAACCAAGCACAGATCAAGTTCACCACCAGACCTAAAATCGCAATAGGGATTGCTTCGTTATAATGAATTTGGACCGGGTTGAATAAGCGTTCCACCGAATGAAAAGCCATAAATGCAGCAACGACCATCAATAATATCGCGCTGCTATAGCCCGCTAAAATTTCAATTTTCCAAGTTCCAAAGCTAAAACGAGCGTCTTGGGCATAGTGGCGTGCCGCACGATAGGCAAAATAAGCCAAACCTAATGCCAACATATGTGAACTCATATGCCAACCATCAGCCAATAATGCCATCGAATTAAAAATCCATCCGCCAATAACTTCTAACAACATCATGACTGCCGTTAAAATAGTGGCAATTAAGATCCGTTTTTGTGCGAGTGGATTACCTTCATCAAATTGATGATGATGAATTCGGATGGATGGGGAAGTTTTCATTAGGTTCTATGCTTAAATATACTCCCCCATAGTATATTTATTTTCGGGAGAAAGTGTTGAGTCATTTACATCAGGACAAAAAGATTTTAAATCGGGTTAAACGTCTACAAGGTCAGGTCAATGCGGTCGAACTGGCTTTACAGCAACCCGAAGCAGGGTGTATCGAGGTTTTACAACAGGTTGCGGCCATCAAGGGTGCAGTGAATGGATTAATGAATGAATTAATCGAAGCACATTTACGCCATCATGTATTGCCTCAAGATGTTGAAATCAATGAAGCAGAACTGGAAGAATTTGTAAAACTGCTTAAACGCTATGGATAACGTTACAACTGTGATTTGACCATGGAAAACAATCGGCATTAAACTGAGTCCATATATTCTTCTTTCTCATACAGCACAATATTGACCCTATTGGCTGTACCTCTGCGACTTTAAAATGACCACATCTCCCTCTTGGCGACCGTTTATCATGGTGAGCCTTGCACTCTGTATGGGCACTATTGGTACAGCGCTAGCTAGTCCTCTGTATCCCATTTATCAACAACTTTGGGGACTGCTGCCGAGTCATATCACCTATATCTTTGTTGCCTACATGTTTGGTTGCCTAGCGACCTTGCTGTTTTTAGGTCGTACCAGTAACAGTTTTGGTTTTTTAAGAACCCTGCAAATCGGTATGGCGTGCATCATCTTAGGTTTAAGCTTATCAGTGTTTGCCAGTAATGCACTGTGGTTATCTATCGGGCGCTTTATTATCGGGATTGCCTCGGGTTTAATCAGCACCTCAGCCATGCTTGGTTTGGTCTATACCATTCCTGAACCGCATAAAAATAATGCTCCACAGTGGAGTTCAATCATTACCGTGATTGGTTTTGGTCTTGGCCCATTTATTGGTGGAGTGATTGCCCAATTTTCGGAACAGCCTTTAGTCACCCCTTATATCCCTGTGATCTTTGGGGGGGTGGCGTGTTTAATGGGGTTATTTTTTATTCGCACACCGAATTTTGAGCCACAGCCTTTTTCAGTGGCACCACATTTGGAATTGCCTGAAAAGCGTGATCATTCACGATTTTATATCGCTGGACTGACTGCCTTTTGTGCCTTTGGCTCCTTCAGCTTATTTGCATCACTCGCACCCTCTTTCGTCAAAGATGCGATCCCATGGCATGGCCCTTTGGTCAGTGGTAGTGCCATTGCAAGTATCTTGCTGGTTTCCGCTGTCGTGCAATTTATGGCGAAATCGATTCCTTCTGCAAAATGTGTCAATGCCGGCTTAATAGTGTTAATACTGAGCTATGCGCTCCTTGCGCTATGTATGACCCAACACTGGAGTGCATTGTTTTTTATTAGCGATATTTTAGTCGGTGTAGGGCATGGTCTAGGGCTTTTAGGCGCATTTGGCTTAGTTCATCAAATGACCAACAATCAAAACCGTGCTGCGGTGATCTCGACCTATTTGTTTATCGGATATTTAGGAACCATTATTCCAATTATTGCGGCTGGTTATTTATCTGATCATTTTGGCTTGATGGTCGGTGTTTTAGGTTTTTGTATTGGCGTAGGTTTATTGTGTATCGGCTTATTGCTTTGGCACCGTAGTCTGAACACCAATTAACCACGGATCGTATTCAAGAAGCATCTTGTATTAGGTGCTTCTTAAACCCAAAAACAATTAAGAAACCCTATAAAAATCAATCAAATTAAATTAAGATCTTGTGTGATGTGATTCAATAATTTAAAAAATGCTAAAAATTCAATGTCAAATTAACACTGCGGAAAATCAAATCATCGCCAGCAGCGAATACGGGAATATTCACTATATTTTACCCTTTGAATCCTTACCGCAATTAGAAACTTATGATTTTATCGTTTGGGGCTTTTTACCCATTGCCATGCGCCTTGGCATCCCGCTGCATATAGAAGGACCTATTTCAATACAAACCCTCCACTCCGCACGGGAGGTTTCAACTGTCTGGGCCGCTTGGTTACCTGATTTATATCAACCAGTCATGCTCAGTGCTGCATCAATTATCCAAACACCACCGGCATACCAAACCACTCAAAATTTAAGCTTTTTTAGCGGTGGAATTGACTCCACATATAGTACATACAAAGCTTTTCTTGAAAATGGGCAAGACTCTGATTGTCTCACTGTGCATGGAATGGATTATAAATTTGATGACCATGAAAAATTTCAGGCCTTAATGGATCAGACCCATGACTTTAGAAGCCAAGTTTTTAAGCAAAGTCGCGTGGTAAAAACCGATGCTTACACGCTGTACAGTAAATATGGCTGTAACCCTAAAGGTTCGCATGTCACACATATCTTTTCGCTGTTTTCCTGCGCTTCGATTTTTGAACATTACCAGCAATATCGAATTTCAGCCGATTACCGTTTAGATCAACAATTATTCGTTCATCCCTATGGCTCAAATACGGCATCCAACCGATTGATGAAGAACCGATCTGGGGTCTTAATCACCCTCGACGATGATGTCACGCGATCACAAAAACCGCATTTTTAAGCCAATCTGACTTAGATTTACAAACCCTGTCGATTTGTGTGGACTATAGGGCTCGACCAAAAAATTGTGGTCAATGCAGTAAATGTATGCGCACCAAAGCCATGTTTTATGCCACTAGCCCCGAAATTCCCGATATCTTTTTAGATCGTCGCTTTGAAAAACAGTGGTATCAATCCATTCCATTAAGTTCAATAATCAATCGTGCTTTTTTAATTGATATTTTGTCAGCGGTCGAAAAATCCTCGCAACAGCAACAATTTCCAGACTATGCAACACTCAAAGTCAAAGTTGAAGCAGCTTCAAAAAGAGCAGCAATCAATCCTTTTTATGGGATGAAAATAAAAGATGTGCTGAGAACAATCTTTAAAATCATTTTTGGCTCAAACCCACGCTAAACGATGTAAAAAAAGCACGATGTTTTCGAATATCGTGCTTTGGATGGATCTATCCATAGGTGAAATGAGGAGCTCAATCGTTTTATTACTTGCCAATACAGAACGATCCAAAAATCTTCCCTAGCAAATCATCCGCACTGAAATCGCCCGTAATTTCACCTAAGGCATTTTGCGCCAAACGTAGAGACTCGGCTACCAACTCACCCGCATGATAAACCACCAACTGCTCACGTGCTTCTGCAAGATAGCGCTGCGTGCGCTTCATTGCGTCTAAATGGCGTGTTCGAGCAATAAAGGTATCTTCTTCTGGTTGAAAGCCTGCATGCGCTGTAATCGCATCAATAAGCGCTTGAACGCCGGTTTCTTGTTTAGCCGAAACACGAATATGTCGAAAACCGTTTAAATCGGTCATTTCTGCGGTAGATCCCGTCAAATCGCATTTATTACCAATCAGCATCAAACGCTTCGGTTCAATATGATCGGCGAAGTACGCTTGAGCCAATTGTAGTGGATCTTCACCCTGACTTAAGTCATAGACCAAAAGTAACAAGTCAGCTTGCTCAATTTCTTTAATTGCGCGGCGAATCCCTTCTTTTTCGACGATATCACCGGTTTCACGTAAACCAGCGGTATCGGTCAAGGTAATCGGCAAACCATTGAGGCTGATTTTTTCATGTAAGACATCACGTGTCGTACCGGCAATATCCGTCACAATCGCACGTTCCACACCCGCCAAAGCATTGAGTAGAGAAGACTTACCTGCATTAGGTTTGCCGGCAATCACCACTTGTAGACCTTCACGCAGTAGCTGACCTTGACGGGCAGACTGCTGCACAGCATGGACCGAGCTTGCAACTTCATCTAATAAGCCCAAAATCTTACCATCTGCCAAAAAATCGATTTCTTCTTCAGGAAAATCAATCGCTGCTTCCACATGCAAACGCAAATGGATAAGTTTTTCTAGCACCGTATTGACCTTGCTCGAAAAGGCACCTTGTAATGAACGTACCGCAGAACGTGCCGCCGCTTGCGAGGTAGCATCAATCAAGTCGGCAATCGCCTCGGCTTGCACCAAGTCCATTTTGCCATTTTCAAAGGCGCGCATCGAAAATTCGCCCGCTTTCGCAGCAATAGCACCTAATTCTAGCAACCGCGCCAATAATGCATTTTGAATAACGGGTCCGCCATGACCTTGAAGTTCCACCACATCCTCCCCCGTAAAAGAGTGCGGATTCGGAAAGCAAATCACCAAACCTTCATCCATGATTTCATTGGATGCATCATAAAACTTACGGAAACCAGCAAAACGAGCTTGAGGCAGGGATTTCTGCGTTAATGCTTCTGCAATGGCATAAGATTTGGGACCAGACAGGCGAATCACGCCGACACCACCACGACCCGGCGGTGTGGCAATTGCTGCGATGGTGGTTCGGTTTAACATAAAATTCACCTAAAAATTTTCAAACGACAGATAAAGAAAAATCCGCTTAAGATTACCATCTTAAGCGGATTTATTCAGCCCATCAGCAATGCTTAGTTTGCTGAGTCAGCCGCTTCTCGTTTTAAACGGTCTTTTTCAACTGATTTGTTAATCAAACCTTGTTGAAGAATAGTAATACTGTTGTTACAGATCCAGTAAAGCACAAGGCCCGCAGGGAAGAACAACATAAATACCGTAAAGATCACTGGCATGATTTTGAAGACTTTCGCCTGCATTGGATCAGCCGGTTGTGGGTTCAAACTTTGCTGAATGAACATGGTCAAGCCCATTAATAGCGGCAAAATAAACCATGGATCCATCGCAGATAAATCTTGAATCCAACCTAACCATGGCGCATGACGTAGTTCAACAGACTCCATCAATACCCAGTACAAAGCAAGGAAGATCGGCATTTGGAGCAATAACGGCAAGCAACCTGATAGTGGGTTCACTTGTTCACGTTTATACAATGCCATCATTTCTTGCGAGAAGCGCATACGGTCTTCACCGAACTCTTCTTTCATGCGTTGCATTTCAGGTGCAATCACACGCATTTTCGCCATAGAGCGGTAGCTCTTCGACGACAATGGCCACAAGATCAGTTTCACCAGAATCGTCAATAGAATAATTGACCAACCCCAGTTACCCACTAAACCGTGGAAAAACTCAAGACCGACAAACAATAATTTCGCAATAGGCCATAACCAACCGTAGTCTACAGTTTGGTTTAAACCAACCGCCAATTCTTTTAATTCAGATTGGATTTTTGGACCTGAATAGAACGTTGCATCTACTTCTGCCACAGTTCCTGCAGGAACATTGATTGCAGGTGAAGTGAACTGAATAATGTTCATATCATCGGTAGATTTACGTGACTCAAGTTTCGCAGCATAAGGTTGACCATTGGCTTGCGTTAATTTGATCTGTCCAGGAATCCACGCACTCACGAAGTAATGCTGAACCATTGCAACCCAACCGCCAGTTGCTTCAACATTCAATTTTTCTTCATTGAAGTTAGCAAATTTAAGTTTGTTGTAATGTTCTTCAGGCGAACCCCATGCACCACCAAGGAATGTACCTAAAGTGAAAATACCTTGATCAGATTTACCTGGATCTTCAGAGTTGTCGCGTTTAAGCTGACCAAACATCTGACCTTGCCAGTTCTGAGCACTGCGGTTCACGATTTTATGATTCACGACAACAGGGTATTCACCTTCAGTGAAGTTAAAGGTTTTAATAACCTCTACACCATCTGCTGTTTTATAAACCATTGGTACTGACAAAACTTTTGCTGTTTGGCCATCTTTACCCTTCACAGCTTTTGCGTCATTCAACGTATATGAAGATTTTTCAATCTCATAGGTTGGACGTCCTTTCGGATTGCTGTCAGGGCCATTAAGACCAATTAAGCCAGACTGAGCAACATAAGTACGTTTTGCATCGCTTTCAAGCATTACAAACGGTTCGTCGCTGTCTTTATTTTTGTCATGATTGAGTAATTCAATACGAACAATATCGCCACCCTTTGGATTAATCCAAAGATGGTAAAGGTCAGTTTGTACTGAAATTAACTGTTGACTAACAGGTGCAGTGGCATCTGTTGTTTGTTGTGTAGCAGCATTATTTGCTTGCGGCACATCAGTAGCAGCCGTAGCTGTCTGGCCATTTGGTAAATCGGCAGATACTTCATGCGTTACCACCGCAGCATTTTGCTGAGGTTTTTGTTCCGCATTTCCATAATCTTTCTGCCAAGCCAAAATGAGCAAATATGCGACAACAAACATGGCCCCTAGAATTGCAATCCTGGCCCATTGTTGCATAGGTATTACCCCAAATGGTTAGAGTGATTTTGGTTCAATAAACGTTCACGAAAGGGTACAGCAACGTGAAGCGTTTGAGAATCTATTTGCTGAAATGAAATAAAACGAATTGCTTTTGATGGAACAGGATCATAGCCTGAACCGCCCCAAGGATGACAACGGCAAATACGCTGAACAGCTAGACACACTCCACGTACAGCACCATGTTGATGGACTGCTTCCAAAGAATATTGAGAACATGTTGGAATATAACGACAGCGTGGTCCCAATAAAGGACTAATCGCAATCTGATAGAAACGAATAAGCCAATGCAGTAAACGAACCATTGGTCATCTCTACGCTTGTGGGGAGGTAGCTATTTTTTTATGCTTATTTGCAAGGCGCTGCAATTTTTGCCAAGCAAATTGTAATTGCTGATGCAACTCTGCATTCGGTACCGCCTCTATGCCCATTTTTGGCATAACGACAATATCTAATACATTAGACTGCTGTTGATGCAGGCGAAAACTTTCGCGTGCAAGTCGTTTTACTCGATTTCTTTCATGTGCGCGGCGCACTTTTTTCTTAGCAACAACAATACCCAAACGGCTATTCGGCTGTTCGGAGATTTTTGCTAGAAATAAGAAATGGGGTTGATGCACTTTAAAAAGCGCACCATCGAACACACTTTTATAATCGGCAGCACAGTGTATTCGCACATCTGTGCTAAAGCCGTAAAGTGTTGTCATAACACCCAAGTCTTGACAGTCTTAACTGAAATTAAACAGTTAAGCTGTGACGACCTTTTGCACGACGACGCGCTAATACTTGACGGCCAGCTTTAGTAGCCATGCGAGCACGGAAACCATGAACGCGTTTACGTTTCAACTCAGAAGGTTGGAAAGTACGTTTCATATCGAAACTCCACAAATGATCTTTCAGTAAAGGTTCGCGATTTTAGTGCTCATTGCTTGAGCTGTCAATGAAAAACACGCTTTCTTTCAAAATCTAGGCTGTGATATATCAAGATAATATAAGGATTAGAAATCAGTCAGAAAGTTTTAAATTAAAATATCCACAAACTAAATCATTGTATATATTAATTATTTAAGTTATCTTCAAGTTTACTCACAGATTTATCCACAACCTCAAATTTGTGAATTGGTTTTTATGAATTTAAATTTGAATTTAAACCAACCCTCGAGTTATCCCCAGAATGGGTCGATCTTATAAATAAATTCAAATTTTAAAATTTAAATTTATTACTATTAGTGTTGATATTTTCTGTGGAAAACGCATTTTTAGATTTAAAAAACAAATAATTATATTGTGGATAACGATGTTTTTATAATTTTGATAGTTTGTGGATAACTTTGTGCTACAATTTATCCACAGCTTGCGGATAAACTTATCCACACGTGATTTAAATTTAAATTTAAACTCAATTTGCGTTTTTTTGATCGATTTCGACTGATTTGTTCATGACAGATGTGGATAAGATGGTTAGAATGGCTGCCCGCTTAGGCGGGGTTGAATTATTTTTTTACGTACAATGGACTGAAATAGGGGTTTCACATGCTTTGGACAGACTGCTTAACTCGCTTGCGACAAGAGCTTTCAGGAAATGTCTATACAATGTGGATACGCCCACTGGTGGCAGAAGATGCAGGTGATAGTCTAAAACTCTATGCACCGAATCCGTATTGGACGCGCTATATTCAAGAGCACCATTTAGAACTGATTTCAATTTTAGCGGAACAGTTGTCTGAAGGTCGGGTACGTAAAGTTGAGATTTTGGTTGATTCACGGCCTGGTGCAATTTTATCTGCAGCTGAACAACCAGCAACAACCACCGCAGCATTAGAGTCAACACCACAAGTATTGGTACCGACTCGTCCTAAAAAAGAAAAAGAAGAGACGTCTTCAAAAAATAACCGTAAGCGTCAGCTTAACCCATTATTTACCTTTTCCTTGTTTGTTGAAGGCCGTTCCAATCAGATGGCGGCAGAAACCTGTCGTAAAGTCTTGACGCAGCCCGGTGCTTCGCAGCATAACCCGTTATTTTTATATGGACCGACTGGTTTAGGTAAAACCCATTTAATGCAAGCCGTAGGTAATGCATTATTGCAAGCGAAGCCGAATGCACGTGTGATGTACATGACGGCTGAAAGTTTTGTACAAGACTTTGTGAGCTCGCTACAGCAAGGTAAGGTCGAAGAATTTAAGAAAAACTGTCGTTCATTAGATTTGTTATTGGTGGATGATATTCATTTGTTGGCGGGTAAAGAGGCCAGCTTGGTTGAGTTTTTCTATACCTTCAACGCGTTATTAGATGAATCTAAGCAAATCATTTTAACCTCAGATCGTTATCCAAAAGAACTGACTGAACTTGATCCACGTTTGGTTTCACGTTTTTCGTGGGGCTTATCGGTGGGTGTGGAACCACCTGATATTGAAACCCGTATTGAAATTTTACTGAAAAAAGCGGAAAGCAATGGGGTGGAACTTCCACGGAATTGTGCGCTGTTTATTGCTCAACAAGTGGTTGCCAATGTCCGTGAACTAGAAGGTGCGCTGAATAAAGTCGTAGCCATTTCTCGTTTTAAAGGCACCCCAATCGATCTAGATGTGGTGCGTGAATCGTTAAAAGATGTGTTGGCAATTCGTGCGCGCACCATCAGTACTGAAAACATTCAGCGTGTGGTGAGTGAATATTTCCGTATTCCATTGAAAGAATTGGTTGGTCCAAAACGTACACGTATTTATGCACGTCCACGTCAGTTGGCTATGGGGCTAGCACGTGAACTGACAGGGGATAGTTTCCCTGAAATTGGTATGGCTTTTGGTAATCGTGACCACAGTACTGTGATGCATGCCTGTGAAAAAGTACAAAGCCTGCGTGAAGAAGATCCAATCTTCAATGAGGACTATAAAAACTTGCAACGTCTGCTGCAAAGTTAAGTCTTTTCGTTCAAATTCTGTTCTTGCAATGCGGTATATTCTGCCGCATAGTACACTGCTAAAAAATTAATTTATTTTGTCTATCTTCAGTTTTTAGAGGAATGTATCGTGCGTTTAAAAATCGCGAAAGAAAGCTTACTGAATGTACTATCACATGTCGTAGGAGCGGTTGAACGTCGCCATACCTTAAATATTTTATCCAATGTAAAAGTACAGGTAACTGAGCAAGCTTTGACCATTACCGGTTCAGATCTTGAAGTTGAACTGGTTGCAAGCACACCACTTACTGAAGGTGCATGTTTACAAGCAGGAGTGACGACTGTTCCTGCACGTAAATTGATGGATATCTGTAAATCATTACCGTCAGCGGCATTGATTGATTTGCAAATTACTGAAGATCAACGTTGTATTTTAAAATCTGGCAACAGTCGTTTTGTATTGGGTACTTTGCCTGCAGAAGACTATCCATTATTAACCACTGAAAATACTCAAGGCACTCAAGTCGGTGTGACTCAACGTGAGTTAAAGCGTTTATTTGAAAAAACGTCTTTTGCCATGGCGGTTCAAGATGTGCGTTTTTATTTGACGGGTACTTTGCTTGAAATTGATGAAAATCAATTGCGTGCAGTAACGACCGATGGTCACCGTTTAGCGATGTGTGAAACAGTGGCAAGCTCGAATGCGACACAAGCAATGCAAGCGATTGTTCCACGTAAAGCTGTAGGTGAATTGCAGCGTCTATTGAGTGTTGAAGACGAGCAATTATCGTTGTTGATTGGTCGTGAATTATTAAATGTAACGATTACCATTGCCAGCCGTGATAAAGAGCAGGGTGATATTACCGTACGTTTCACCACAAAATTGATCGATGGTAAATTCCCTGACTACCGCCGTGTGATTCCACGTGGTGGTGATAAAAATGTGCGCATTGCACATGATGTATTTAAACAATCACTACAACGTGTGGCGATTTTAAGTAATGAAAAATTGCGCGGCGTATTCTTGAAGTTTGATGCGGACACTTTACAACTTCGTGCCAATAACCCTGAGCAAGATGAAGCTATCGAAGATCTCGCAATTCAATATGCTGATGCACCGATGGAAATGTCATTCAATGCACAGTACTTATTGGAAGTTCTGAATGTATTGGATGGTGATGATGTTGCAATGACCATGACAGAAGCCAACCAATCTGTATTGGTACAAGATCCACAACAACAAGATCAAACCTATGTTGTGATGCCAATGCGTGTTTAATTCGGACTGACGTCTCAATTATTATGCATATCACGCGTTTACATGTAGAACGTGTTCGAAATTTAAAGACGGTTGCACTCTCTGGGTTGCAACCGTTTAATGTCTTTTATGGGCAAAATGGTTCAGGCAAAACTTCTGTATTAGAAGCAGTACATTTGCTGGCAACTGGACGTTCTTTTCGAACCCATATTCCGAAAAATTATATTCAAAATAACAGCCCTGACGCTGTCGTCTTTGCGCAGTCTGCAACAGACCGCATTGGTATGCAAAAAATGCAGTCGGGCGAGCAAGTGATAAAAATCAATGGCGACCTTGTGGGGACACAAGGGCAGTTGGCCAAGATTTTACCGCTACAACTCATCGATCCACAAAGTACCGATATTATTGATCATGGTGCGAAGCCACGACGTCAACTTTTAGATTGGTTGATGTTCCACGTGGAACCGGAGTTTTACCATGCATGGCAATATTATGCACGGGCATTAAAACAGCGGAATAGTTTGCTGAAATCACGACGTCATTTGAGTCTGTCTGACTTAGAACCGTGGAACAAAATGCTCAGTGATTATGGTGAGATATTACATAGTCTGCGCAGTAATGTGGTGGAACAGTGGATTCGATATTTTCAACAAGATCTAGAAGCCTTATTGCCTGATTTAACAGTGACACTGGAATACAATGCAGGCTTTCATGCCGAAACAGGGCTGTTGAATGATCTGACCAATCAGCATTTTAAAGACTGCGAGCGTGGCTATACCGAGTATGGTCCGCACCGTGCAGATTTAAGGTTAAAAACCGCTATGGGGGATGCAGATGTTGTACTCTCTCGTGGGCAAAAAAAGTTATTGATCATGGCGTTAAAACTGTCACAGATTGCAATGCTACATGCTTGTAATAAGGAAACTGTGGTATTATTAGATGATCTGACAGCAGAATTAGATTTAACCGCACAACAGCGTTTAATTGAGCGTTTAAGCCATCTTGGTAGTCAAGTTTTTATTACCACTTTAGACCATGATTCAGTGCAAAAACACTTACATGATTTATCTATTTCTTATCAATTATTCAAAGTTGAAAATGGTACGGTGCAGGCTGTTGTGCAATGAAATACCACCTTTGGATAGACCTATTTTTCACTAGGGAGAAACCATGAGTTCAGAAGATCAAGCTGCTTCTCAAACAGAACAAACCATAGAAAAAGCTTATGATTCCTCTAGCATCAAAGTATTACGTGGTCTAGACGCTGTACGTAAGCGTCCGGGCATGTATATTGGTGATACTGACGATGGTACTGGCCTACACCACATGGTGTTTGAAGTTGTCGATAACTCAATTGATGAAGCGTTGGCAGGTCATTGTGACGAGATCAATGTAACCATTCATGAAGATGAATCTGTAAGCGTATCGGATAACGGTCGTGGTATTCCTACCGACATTCACCCAGAAGAAGGTGTTTCTGCAGCAGAAGTGATTTTGACGATTCTGCATGCGGGCGGTAAATTTGACGATAACAGCTATAAAGTTTCAGGCGGTCTACACG
This sequence comes from Acinetobacter sp. YH12027, assembly GCF_013420085.1. NCBI lineage: Bacteria > Pseudomonadati > Pseudomonadota > Gammaproteobacteria > Moraxellales > Moraxellaceae > Acinetobacter > Acinetobacter sp. YH12027. The sequence continues at coordinate 18,715 of NZ_VOYW01000028.1, read as the reverse complement.
GTGTAGGTGTATCCGTGGTGAATGCGCTTTCAAGCAAGCTCGAATTAACCATTCATCGTGCAGGTCAAATCCACCAGCAAGAATATAAACACGGTGATTCCGTGTATCCATTAAAAGTGGTGGGTGAGACAGATCGTACAGGTACACGTGTACGTTTCTGGCCAAGTGCTGAAACCTTCAGTCAAACGATTTTTAATGTCGATATTTTGGCGCGTCGTTTACGTGAATTATCGTTCCTGAATGCAGGTGTGCGAATTGTGCTACGTGACGAACGTATCAATTTAGAGCACGTTTATGACTATGAAGGTGGTTTGTCTGAGTTTGTGAAATATATCAACCAAGGCAAAACTCATCTGAATGATATCTTCCATTTTACCACTCAAGCGGATAATGGCATTGGTGTAGAAGTTGCATTGCAGTGGAACGATTCTTATCAGGAAAATGTTCGTTGCTTTACCAACAACATTCCACAAAAAGATGGCGGTACGCATTTAGCGGGTTTCCGTGCTGCATTAACCCGTGGCTTAAACAGCTACATGGAAAGCGAAAACTTACTCAAAAAAGAGAAAGTGGCGGTTTCTGGTGATGATGCACGTGAAGGTTTAACTGCGATTGTTTCGGTGAAAGTGCCTGATCCAAAATTCTCTTCGCAAACCAAAGAAAAATTGGTGTCGAGCGAAGTGAAAACTGCGGTTGAGCAAGCCATGAATAAATCGTTCTCTGAATATCTTTTAGAGAACCCACAAGCCGCTAAATCGATTGCAGGCAAGATTATTGATGCAGCACGTGCGCGTGATGCAGCACGTAAAGCACGTGAAATGACACGTCGTAAGAGTGCGCTGGATATTGCTGGTTTGCCAGGTAAATTGGCCGATTGTCAGGAAAAAGATCCTGCATTGTCTGAACTTTACTTAGTCGAAGGTGACTCTGCGGGCGGTTCTGCAAAACAAGGCCGTAACCGTAAGATGCAAGCGATTTTGCCGCTGAAAGGTAAAATCCTCAACGTGGAACGTGCACGTTTTGACAAGATGATTTCTTCTCAAGAAGTGGGAACATTGATTACCGCTTTAGGCTGTGGTATTGGCCGTGAGGAATATAACCCAGACAAACTGCGTTATCACAAAATCATCATCATGACCGATGCCGACGTCGATGGTTCGCACATTCGTACGCTACTATTGACCTTCTTCTTCCGTCAAATGCCAGAACTTGTGGAACGTGGATATATTTATATTGCACAGCCACCGTTGTATAAGCTGAAAAAAGGCAAGCAAGAACAGTACATTAAAGATAATGATGCACTTGAGACTTACCTGATTTCAAATGCAATTGATGAGCTTGAATTACACATCAGTGCAGAAGCACCTGCCATTCGTGGTGAGGCTTTAGCGGGTGTGATTGCGGATTATCAAACCTCTCAAAAGAGTTTGCATCGTCTGACTGTACGTTATCCTGCAAGTGTGTTGGATGGTTTATTGGCAGTAGAAGGCTTTAAGTTAGATCAAGCAAATAACCAAGACTATGTACAGACTTGGGGTGAGCAACTACGTGCCAATATTGAGAAAACTCAACCAAGCTTACGTCCTGAATTAAGCTTAGAAACGTTTGAGCATGAAGATACTGAAGGCAATAAGTCAGCGACCTATTTCCCGCGTATTACCATCTATGTTCATAATTTACCGCACCAATACTTGTTAGATTCAGGTCTATTGGGTTCAGGTGAATATGCGCGTTTACTCAAAAATTCGAAGAGTTGGTTCACCTTATTGGAAGAAGGTGCTTACCTACAAAAAGGCGAGCGCAAAATTCCAGTGAGCAGCTTCCATCAGGTTTGGCAAAACATCTTACAAGACTCACGCCGTGGCATGATGATTCAGCGCTATAAAGGTTTGGGTGAGATGAATGCTGAACAGCTTTGGGAAACTACGATGGATCCTGAGAACCGTAACATGCTGCAAGTAACGGTACAGGATGCGATTGAAGCTGATCGTATGTTCTCTTGCTTGATGGGTGATGATGTGGAACCACGTCGTGCTTTCATTGAAGAAAATGCGTTAAATGCGGATATTGATGCCTAAATTCTGATTACAGAATCATTCAAAAAAGCACTCTTCGGAGTGCTTTTTTTTGTGCTATCTTAAATAAAATTGAATATTAAATCGCCAATTTGTGTTTTATAAAATTGACTTATTCTGATGCTAAGCTCAAATCTATTTGAACTTAGCAGCTAAAAATAAGAGGTCTATATATGATGGACAATCAACTTGAACACATTCGTGACATCTGGGTAAATGCATTTTTTACCGGAAATTATACTGTTTTAGCCGAATACGAAGATGAGCACTTTAAGGTGGTTTATGAGCAAGACGGGCGTGTCGAAAGTAATTATGTCCGCTATGAACGTATTGCACATGCAGTGAAAAATGGGGTTTGGAAACCACAAAAACCAGACGTAGAATTTGAAGAATATGAGTTTAATCGTGACCAAACGGAGTGCAAAATTTTAATTGGTTTAGCTGAAACACAGCAGCAAATACAGGAAATCTGGCATTTTGATCAAAGCTGGAAAATACAAGAATTACGCTTTTTAAAGGCAAAAAAAGCCCATCCTTCTGCCTTATCTTAAACAATAAAAAGTTTAAATTGATGTAGTCAGTAGAGATAAAACACATCCATCTTATAAATGTGGATAAGTTTTGTGAATTTTCACATTTAATAGTGTTCAACATCAAAGTTATTTATAATTGTGGATAATATCATTTAAAAATATTTATCCACAAAAAAGTGGTTCGATGTTTTGAATTTAAAAAATAAAAATGAATTTAAAACCAAGATTTGAATTTAAAAGTGGCTTTTGTGGATAACTATAGCAATGTGTTTGATGTGAAGTAGACTTTTGAATTTATTTGTGTAAGTAGGGGGAAAGCTATCGCTCAATTTTTAGTTTCTTCCCGAATAAAAATGCCTTAACGATGCAATAACTAGCTGGCTAGGAACTTTCGATTTTTTGAATATTTTTTAGATTTATAGTGTGATTATTATTATGAAGTATAAATAAAAAATCGCCGTGGAACATTTAAATTTCACGGCGATTGATTTTTTGAGCTTAAGTTAGGTTTTCTTAATAATGCAAATCTAGGGTTTTGCTTTTTAAATTAAGCCTCAAAACTACTTTCCATTTCTTCTAATTCCATCATTAATTCAAGCATTTGCTCTTCGACAGATTCGAGTTTGGCTTTTAACTCTGTTTGCTCATTCATCAGTTTTAGTAAGTCATCTTTACGACTGGCTTCATATAAAGCACTGTCTGCTAATAATTCCTCGATTTCGTTTAAGCGTGGCTGAATTTTGCTGATTTGCGCTTCATTTTTTTCAATGTTTTTACGAATCGGGCGGGTCAATTCACGCTGACGTGCAGCTTCTTTGCGCTGCGCTTCTTTATCGACTTTGGAAATCGTCGGTTTAGTTTCAACTTGAGATTTGATGGGAGTCGGGGCTTGTTGACTATTTTTCATCATGTCAATCCGTGCTTGACGCAGCCAATCGGCATAAGCCACGAGGTCACCATCAAATTCGCGACATTTTCCATGATGTACCAACAATAATTCGTCACAAACGCTGGCAATCAATTGACGTTCATGCGAAACCAAAACCACAGCACCTTCAAAATCTTGCAGCGCCATTGTTAGGGCATGACGCATATCAAGGTCTAAATGGTTGGTCGGTTCATCTAGAATTAAAACATTGGGACGTTGCCAAACAATCAAAGCCAAAGCCAATCGTGCTCGTTCACCGCCTGAAAAGCCTTTACTTGGTGTATCCATGCGTTCGCCACTAAAACCAAAGCTGCCTAAGAATGAACGTAATGCAGCTTCACTGATTTTTTTGTCAGCGATTCGAGATAATTGCAACATTGGGCTGGCATTGCCATCTAAAGCATCCATTTGATGCTGTGCAAAATAGCCAATATTCAACAGTTCCGAGGCTTTGCGTGTCCCTTGTAATAAGGGAAGATCACCAACCAAGGATTTAATTAAGGTTGATTTACCAGCACCATTCATTCCCAGTAAACCAATACGACTGTTTGGGGTAATCTGTAAATTCACATTGGTGGCAATCAGTTTGTCACCATAGCCAATGTCGACATGTTCCATTTGTAACAGTGGTGAGCTCATTTTGGTTGGCTCACGGAAACTAAAGGTAAATGGCGTATCGACATGTGCAGCAGAAAGTTCCTGCATGCGTTCTAATTGTTTAATACGACTTTGAGCCTGCTTAGCTTTAGTGGCTTTAGCTTTAAAACGGTCAATAAATTTTTGGAGATGTGCACGGGTTTCAAGTTGTTTTTCATAGGCTTGTTGTTGTTGTGCCAAGCGCTCAGAACGGGTGCGTTCAAAGGTTGAATAGTTACCGGTGTAAAGCGTCAGCTCTTGATTTTCGATGTGTAAAATATGATCAGTCACCGCATCTAAGAAATCACGGTCATGTGAAATTAAGATCAGTGTGCCTTCGTAAGCTTTTAACCAATCTTCTAACCACAAAATCGCATCTAAGTCTAAGTGGTTGGTTGGCTCATCGAGTAATAACAGGTCAGAACGGCTCATTAGGGTACGCGCAAGGTTTAAACGCATACGCCAACCACCTGAAAAGCTTGAAACATTGAGCTGGGACTGATGTTCAAAGAAACCCAGGCCGGCCATCAGTTGTGAGGCTTTTGATGGAGCTGTATAGCCATGGATTTCATCAAATCGGCCATATAAGTGTGCCAGCGCTTCATTGTCTAATTGTTCTGGATGTTCAAGTTTATGTTGTATATCCCAATATTCTTCATCGCCTGAAAGAACGAAATCAATCGCTTTCATATCGAGCGCTTTGATTTCTTGCGCCATATGCGCGACGGTCCATACCGCAGGACGAGTTAATGAACCACCATCAGATTCCATTCCACCTAAAAGTGCAGAAAAAAGAGTCGATTTACCTGCACCATTTACACCGGTTAAGCCGATTTTCCAGCCTGGATGCAATTGCATAGATGCTTTTTGAAATAAAACACGCCCACCGCGACGAATGGAAAGTTGGTCTAACTGAATCATGGAACTAACTAAACAAGAAGAATGTGAGGCTATTCTAATGGATGGCTTTGCAAAAGAAAAAACAAAGCATCGCAACCATCTGAAAAAATGTGACAGATTCCACGTATTTAGGTATATTGAATGGGCTTTAGTATTAAAAAAATATTTCAAGTTGTTGTTTTAAATGGATTAATAAAACATATTGGGAATATAAGAAATGAGAAAAGGGATTTTAATTTTATCGCTTCTTTCAGGTGTGATGTCTGCACAAAGCTATGCCAATCAGAAGGTCTGTGTGTTCGATTTACTTGGAAAAGCAGGGGAATCTTATAAGCTAATGGAAGAGTGGTCTCTAGCCAGTAAGGCATGGGGAGCACAAGTTCAACTGATTTCATATCAAGATGAATCCAAAGTCGATAAAGATTTTAAAGAAGGGAAATGTGACGCATTTTATATGACCTCGATGCGGGCACGTGCGTATAACAAATTTGCTGGTTCGATTGATGCCATTGGCGGTGTACCGAACAATACCATCGCACAAAAAGCCATTACCTATGTCTTAGATAAGCGGAACAGTAAGCGACTGATTACCAATTCAGGTAAAGATAGTTATGAAGTGGCAGGGATTGGGCAAATTGGTTCAGCCTATATTTTTGTCCGTGATCGCAATATCAATAATTTAGAAAAAGCTGAAGGTAAAAAATTTGCCATTTTGCATTATGACTATGCGCAAAAAGAGATGGTCGACCGTGTCGGCGCTGTGCCAGTCATGTCGGAAATTTCCAATTTTATTCGCAAATTTAATCAGGCCGAAGTTGAAATTGTGGCTGCGCCGGCTTATGCCTTTAAGCCACTCGAAATTTCAAAAGGCTTAGGCACTACTGGGGCGATGGTTAATTTTCCTGTGGTGAATGTCACGGCAGACCTGATTATTCGTAACAATAAATTCCCAGATGGTTTTGCAGAGCCTTCTCGGCAATGGTTCGTTAAGCAATTACCAAAAAGTTTTGCCATGGTAAAACGCATGGAAGCTGAAATTCCTGCAAAATATAAGATGAATCTCAGCAAAGATGATCAGTTGAAGTATCAGAAAATATTGCGTGAAGGACGGATGGATTTAACCAAACAAGGGATCTATGACTCCACTATGATGACGGTACTGAAAAAAGCCCGTTGTACGATTGAGCGAACCAATTTTGAGTGTTCAGTGGCGGGTGAATAAGCTTTTTTCTGTATTTCTTTGTAAATTTTGATGCAAACGCTGTAAATGCAAAAAGCCTTTTTTGCATACAACATGATGATTATATTTATAATTTTGCCTTAAATAAAAAAGTGATATTAATCACAAAAAAACAGAATGTGCCAAAATGACATAAATAAATGGAGTAAATGCTCTATTTTTTTTAAATTAACTTGCTTAATATCGGCGTTGTGTAAGGACACCTCTGAACCATAAAAAGATTTGAAAGGAAAATAGAATGAAAAAAACGCTCCTATCATTGGCTACATTTGCTGCAATTGGCTTTGCTGGTTCAGCTCAGGCAGCAAAAGTAGATATCTGTGTATTTGACTTACTGGGTAAGTCAGGTGAGTCATACCAAATGGCTCAGGAATGGGCGCTTGCAGCAAAAGGCTGGGGTGCTGAAATTAACTTAATTCCGCGTCAAGACGAAGCAGTAGCTGATAATGACTTTAAAGCAGGGAAATGTGACGGCGTATTTATGACGGCGATGCGTGCCCGTCAGTACAATAAATTTGCAGGCTCTATTGATGCGCTGGGTGGCGCACCGAGCAATGCGATTGCGCAACGTGCGATTACCTTTGCATTAGACCAACGTAATGCTGCAAAAATGGTCAGCAATCTAGGTGGTAAGAAATACGAAGTGGCGGGTATTGCCCCATTGGGTTCAGCATTCATCTTTGTCAAAGACAAGAAAATTGACTCAATTGAAAAAGCGGCAGGTAAAAAGTTTGCAGTATTAGGCTATGACGAAGCACAAAAAATCATGGTGCAACGTGTCGGCGCTCAAGCTGTGATTTCAGATGTATCTAACTTTGTGGCGAAGTTTAATAATGGTCAGGTGGATATGGTGGGTGCGCCTGCATATGCCTACAAACCATTAGAGATCTATAAAGGTTTAGGTACCAATGGTGCGATGTTTAACTTCCCAGTTTTACAAGTGACCGCGGACTTTATTATTCGTCCTGATCAGTTCCCAGCAGGCTTTGGTCAAAAATCTCGTGATTGGTTTGTGAAACATTTACCGAAGAGTATTGCGATGATTAACCGTTTAGAGGCGGGTATTCCTGCGAAATATAAACTTAACTTAAGTGCAGAAGATAAAACCAAATATCAAAAATTATTGCGTGAAGGTCGTATGGATATGACGAAACGTGGCATTTATGATGCGGGCATGATGTCAGTATTGAAAAAGGCACGTTGTTCTGTCGATAAAGCCAATTTTGAATGTTCACTTAGCGGCGAATAAACTGATATTTAAAGAAAAAAGCCTGGATTTATCCGGGCTTTTTTTCGCAAATGCACAGGTCATTTTCGCCATTGAGTCAGCAAAATATTCAGGTAATCTAAATTGAAATCGAGGGCTGTGAGTATATTTAATCATACTCCGCATGACCCAAAAATCAAAAAATGGTTAAAACAAAAACAGTAAAAAACAAGGAAAGTCAGTATGAAACAATGGACAAAGGCATTGAGTATTGCTGCTGCGTTAATGGCGGTGAATGGCGTAGCTCAAGCAAAGCAAGTGGTGTGTGTATTTGATTTGGTTGGTAAAAATGGTGATGTTTTTACCCTGATGAGAGATTACCAATTGGCGGCAAAAAACTGGGGCGCAGACATTGAGCTCCGCGTCAGTCAAAATGAAGCGGTGATTGCGGAAGATTTTAAAGCCGGTAAATGTGATGGGATCAGTGTCACAGGTATGCGTGGTCGTCAATTTAATAATTTTACCGGTTCTTTAGATGCGATTGGTGCAATTCCAGATTTGAAACTTGCGGTTAAAGTGATGCAAGGCCTTGCGAGTCCAACGTTTGCAAAGAGCATGGTCAATAGTAAATATGAAGTGGTAGGTGTGATTCCTGTAGGTGATGCCTACCTGTTGGTGAATGACCGTAGTATCAATACTGTCGCTAAAGCAGCAGGTAAAAAAATTGCGGTGCTTGATTATGATGAAGCGCAGAAAATTATGGTGCAACAGGTGGGGGCTCAAGCGGTCAGTGCTGACGTGACCAATTTTGGCTCTAAATTTAACAATGGTCAGGTGGATATTATTGGTGCACCTGCAGCGGTGTTTAAACCCTTGGAGTTACATAAAGGTTTAGGTAGTAAAGGTGCAATTGTTAATTATCCAATTTTACAAGTGACGGGAAATATTATTATTCGCCCAGATAAATTCCCAGCGGGGTATGGGCAAAAATCACGTGATTGGGTCAAAACACAATTACCTCGTGCATTCACGATATTAGGCAAAATGAAGTCAGAAATTCCAGCCAAATATTGGATGGATGTTCCAACAGCAGACAAAGCTGGTTATCAAAAAATGATGCGTGAAGCGCGTATCGATTTGACTAAACGTGGTATCTACGACAAGCGAATGATGAAACTATTATGGCAATTCCGCTGTAAACAAGACCCTAAAAACTTCGAATGCGCATTACAGGAAGAAAACTATAAATAAGTTTTAAATGAATCTTGAGAAAAATACTCTGATTTAACTTTAAACTGTGAAGACTGACCATATATTGAGTATGTTATACTTGAAATATGGTCTTTTCTTTTTAAAGACACCCCAATGACTCAGAGGAATCCATCATGAATGCTCAAGCACTTGTGCTGACTGACAATGCTGCCAATAAAGTACGCCAATTGCGTGAGAGTGAAGGTAATCAAGACCTTATGTTACGTGTATATGTGACTGGTGGTGGTTGTTCAGGTTTCTCATATGGGTTTAATTTTGCTGAAAGCCAAAACGAAGATGATGCTGAATTTATCAATGGTGATGTGAAGATGTTGGTTGATTCACTGAGCTATCAATATTTAGTTGGTTCAACAGTCGACTATATTGAAGGTTTAGAGGGTTCTCGATTTGTGGTTCAAAACCCGAATGCGACAACCACGTGTGGATGTGGATCTTCATTCTCGATCTAATCGCGATGATGAATTGAGCCATAAAAAAGCCCTCATTTAGAGGGCTTTTTTAATGTTTAAAATCGATATTAGGCTTCAAATTTTAGTGCTTCTAATAGATCTAAAATTACGGTAGTCACGTCTTGAGTCAATTGATAATTATTAAAAATTTCATATGCCGTAATGGTGACATCGGTATCACTCGGAAGCAGGCGTTGTTCTTCTTCGATGAGGTCACGGATCGGCAATAGGGTTTGTTTGACCTGTAAATGCAAGACATCTTTAAGCTCAAGATTTTCGTCTTCGAGCTCAATTAATTGCTCATTAAAAAAGGGTAAAAGTACCGCATGGAGATAAGGTTGAATGTCTGTAATATCAAAAATCTCAATATCACGGGTTTGTTCAATCGTGCTGATGTGGTCATTCACTTCAATTAAGATATGGTAGTAACTCACATTGCTCTCCACGTAAGATGTCATTGATATAAGGGAATTATTGCAAATCAACAATAACATGAAATGCTAATTATTGTTGGTGAATCCTATAATATCCTTATAGATTGTATGGTTTTTTTTGCTCAGGGTGTTCTAACGATAATATAGTAAGCCTTGGTCTGCTGGCATCAGTTTAAAGTTTTCTAATTGTTGCGCGCCTAAGATTGGGTACATTAATGCAGCAGGGTCATTATGGTGAGATAAGCCGAGAGCATGTCCGAGTTCGTGGGCAAGGGTAAGGCGTAAATCATCTTCGGCATCAAATTGATAAATCTGAATCTGATCGCCCATAAAGACACCTTTATGAAACTCTTGAGCAGGAAAGCGCTGACTGGCTTGTATCACGCCTGCATTATATTGATCGATTTGCTGGTTATAGCTTAAGACTTGTTGGTTAAATTGATCATTTTGCTGATTAAATCGATCTATTTCTTGGTCTAATTGCATCGCTTGTGCTTTAACTTGCTCAAGTTCTCTTTCAACGCGTTGCATATTGGGGCCTTGTGCATGCTCTATTCGGCTCCAATTCATACGTTCTTGCGACAGCTGTGCGATTTCCGCACGAATCATGGCTTGTTTTGATCGGAGCTGTTGCTCATTCATCTCCAGACCTTTTCTCGAATTTGCTAAGTTCTCGGCATATAAATCATTACGGGCTTTATCTGCGGCTAAGGTCTTTTGGACTTGCTTATAGGCATTGTATTGTTCTTGGCGATCATCATAAATTAGATGGATCGCCAGTTGTGCATTTGGGTCATAGATAAATAACGGTTTGAGTGTCCCTTTATGCCATATCTCTGCGGCTTCTTGGCTAAGTTGAATGACTTGTTGCTGGCTTAATCCAAAACGCGGATCGACATCAGCAACCCGATAACGCAGTCGGGTATCGAGAGGGTGTAAAAGTCGATCTGAAATTGAATTAAATTTCAGTTGAGGATGCTGCTTGGTTTGATAGATCCACCAAGTACTCAAAACGATGACAACAATAATTAAAATCAAACGCATAGCGTCGCAAAACTTGATTATTTTGCATTAATTTAACTGAAATTTAGCGCTATGCAAATCTAAGTTTAGATTGATAGTGAGTCGAGAAGAATGTGGCTGTTTGAACGTTTGCGTGTTATTTGAATATTGCCTGATGCAGATAAAATCATCCACAAAAAAACCGCGCTTTCGCGCGGTCTTTTTGAGCTTTGAAAAACTCGGTTAAAGCGACAAATTATTTTTTGTCATCTTTAACTTCAGTGAACTCAGCATCTACAACGCCGTCATCTGCTTTTTGAGCTTGACCTTCAGCGCCTTGGAAAGCGTTAGGATCAAAACCTTCAGCACCGCCTTGACCTTGTGCAGCTTCATAAGCACGTTGAGTGATCGGCATGATGATGTTTTGAAGTGCTTCAGTTTTCGCTTTGATTTCTTCTACGTCATTTTCTTTCGTAGCCGCTTCAAGCTCAGCTGATGCAGTTTCAATTGCAGTTTTTTCGTCTGCAGTGACTTGTTCGCCAAGATCTTTCACCGCTTTTTGAGCAGAAGAGATCAACGCGTCAGCTTCGTTACGTGCTTTCGCTAATTCTTCAAATTTACGGTCTTCTTCAGCATTCGCTTCAGCATCTTTGATCATCGCTTCAATTTCAGCATCGCTCAAACCTGAGTTTGCTTTAATTTGAATTGATTGCTCTTTACCAGTGCTCTTGTCTTTCGCAGATACTTTCAAGATACCATCAGCGTTGATGTCGAAAGATACTTCAATTTGTGGCACACCACGTGGAGCAGGTGGGATATCGCCTAATTGGAAGTTACCTAACAATTTGTTTTGTTGAGCCATTTTACGTTCACCTTGGTAAACTGAAATGTCTACAGCAGGTTGGTTGTCAGCAGCAGTTGAGAACACTTGAGATTTCTTCGCAGGAATCGTGGTGTTTTTCTCGATGATTGCTGTTAACACGCCACCCATTGTTTCGATACCAAGAGTCAATGGAGTTACGTCAAGAAGAAGTACGTCAGTTTTATCACCTGAAAGTACTGCACCTTGAATCGCAGCACCCATCGCTACAGCTTCATCTGGGTTCACGTCTTTACGTGGCTCACGGCCGAAGAACTCTTGTACTTTTTGTTGTACAAGTGGCATACGAGACTGACCACCCACCAAGATTACGTCAGAGATGTCAGAGGTTGAAAGACCTGCATCTTTAAGTGCAATCTTACATGGTTCAATTGTACGAGCAACCAATTCAGCAACTAAACCTTCAAGTTTAGAGCGAGTCACGTTGATCACTAAGTGTTTAGGACCAGTCGCATCTGCTGTGATGTATGGAAGGTTGATTTCTGTTGCATTCGAAGAAGAAAGCTCGATTTTTGCTTTTTCAGCAGCTTCTTTTAAACGTTGAAGTGCAAGAGGATCTTGTTTCAAGTTTACGCTTTGTTCTTTCTTGAACTCTTCAACCAAGTATTCAATTAATGCATTATCGAAGTCTTCACCACCAAGGAATGTATCACCGTTTGTAGACAATACTTCGATTTGTTGGTCGCCATCAAGGTCAGCGATTTCAATGATTGATACGTCGAAAGTACCACCACCTAAGTCGTAAACCGCAACTTTACGGTCGCCTTCTTTTTTGTCCATACCGAACGCAAGTGCAGCAGCCGTTGGTTCGTTGATGATACGTTTAACATCTAAACCAGCAATTTTACCTGCATCTTTCGTTGCTTGACGTTGAGCATCGTTAAAGTACGCAGGAACAGTAATTACCGCTTCAGTTACTGTTTCACCAAGGTAGTCTTCAGCTGTTTTTTTCATCTTTTTCAAGATTTCAGCAGAGATTTGTTGTGGTGCAAGTTTCTTGTCGTTTACGTCAACCCAAGCATCGCCATTGTCAGCTTTGATGATTTTGTAAGGTACAAGGCCGATATCTTTTTGCACAGCTTGGTCTTGGTACTTACGACCGATCAAACGTTTGATTGCAAATAATGTGTTTTTAGGGTTAGTCACTGCTTGACGCTTAGCAGATTGACCGACAAGGATCTCGCCATCTTTATACGCAATAATAGATGGGGTTGTACGAGCGCCTTCAGCGTTGTCGATTACTTTTACTTTGTCGCCTTCAAGTACTGCTACGCAAGAGTTTGTAGTACCTAAGTCAATACCAATGATTTTCGCCATTTGGATGTTTCCTCTAAAATTCTTTTATTCCCAAACTCTTCCCTTTCTCAAAGGGAAATAAAAAGGGATTTACTTGTTATCCGATATGAGAGCCAATCAAAAATTTTCAAGTAATATTAGTTAAAATTTTTAATTCGTCTCAGAAAATTTGGGTTTATGCACCAACCATAACCATAGCTGGACGTAATAGACGACCGTTTAAGCTATAGCCTTTTTGCAATACTGTCCCGATTTCATTCGATTTGGCATTTGGATCGATGCCCACAGCTTGGTGAAGATCTGCATTGAAACCATTTGCAGTATCCACAGCAACCACACCAAATTTTTCTAAAGTGCTGAGCAATGATTTCAGTGTAAGTTCTACACCTTCAGATAAACCTGATTTTTCATCACCTGCCGCAGCGATGGCACGTTCAAGGTTATCAACCGAATCAAGCAATTGTTTTGCAAATTTTTCCAGCACAGTGTCTTTATGCTTTTCAGATTCGCGTTGAATACGCTCTACACTTTTTTGCGCTTCATATACGGCATTTGCAGTACGTGCTTTTTCAAGTTTTAAGCTTTCTTCTAAATTGGTGATTTGTGCTTGTAAATCTTCAACTGAAACTTCAGCTTGCTCGTTTTCAGCTTGAGTTTGCTGTTCTGCTTGCTCTTGTTGAAGATCTTGAGCGTCTTGGTTTTGCTCAGTCGCCATTGATTTACTCCGTTTAAATGGGTTCTTAAACATGTTCAGTCCTTATAGCTGTGCGTTCAAACGACATCGATGCGTAACTGCCATGCGTTTTGAATTCATGATTAATAGAAGAAATCGGGGCAGGGGATAAAAATTCAAGCGAAGTCAGCGATTAAATGCAGTTTTTTATTCAAAAAAATGGTTTTTCAGCCAAATATCGACTGCAAAATTAAATTCTATGAAAATATAAATTATTGATTTAAATGTATAATCATATTTTGATCGGATTTATAGATTTTCATCATAAATTTTAACGGTTTCTCTTTGTGCCTGAAAATTTGCATAATTTATCTATCGGAAGTGACCATATCCACTGGAGAGAGGGATATGGTGACTACCTCTAGATTTTAGAAACACTTTTCCATGCTGATTTCCCAAGAATCAGCATTTTTTTTGCCTCAAAAATAGTGGTTAATATTTATACATAAAAACTCTTAGTATCAGTTTTATTAAATATTTCACAAAAAATGATCAGCACAGTATTCTTTGTTTCAGATTCTATCGCTGTAGTTTCCGAATTTATTTCGAATGTGTTTTTCATGGCCTGCTTCTCTCATAAGCAGGCTTTTTTTTGCATGAAATTTATAAAAACAGCCACTTAAGTAACTGAGTTGCAAGTTTTGTTGGAATTTATTGTATTCAAAAGCTCTGATCACGCTTTATTTAAAACCATTTATATTTATTTTATTAATAAAAAACAAAGCACTTGAGTTAAATAAATGATGTAAAGCCTCAAAATGAAAGAAAACTGCCTAATTAATAAAACGTTTCATAAGCTGTACCGTGCCTCGTAAAAAGTACAACTCAGAAGGTGGGAACTTCACAGAATTATTTTCCATTATGACTCGGGCAAAGTTGAGCTTTGCTTTTAATGATTCAATGAAGGAAATAATGAAGATGAAAAAAATTGGTTTATTCGCTGTTGCAGTTTTAGGTTTTGGTTTAGCTGCGGTAGGTTGTACGTCTCAAGAAACTGTAGAATCTCCAGAAACCGCACAAGTAACGTCTGCAACTGAAGCATCTGTAACGACAGAGCAATCGGGTGCTGTGGTTCAAGCAGATCCATCAGCTCAAGGTGCTGAAGTTCAATCTGCGCCTGCACCGCAACCTACAGTTCAGCAATAAGATTGTTTAATGCTCTCTGACCTGTAACAACAGGCAGTCAAGAATAGACAGAAGATAGGATGCCTCTTCTGTCTATTTTTTTTCTATTGCTTTTTTTACCTTTTCTATTTTTAGTGAACGAAAAAAAAGCCCATCATGTAGATGAGCTTTTTACTTTTAACCGATCTGCAAAAACAACAATTAACGGCGATTTTCCCACGCGCGACGACGTTCTTCAGCCGCTTTACGTTGTTGATCTGATGCCTTTCTTAAATCTTGAAAATTTTTTTTGCGCTCTTGCTCAATTTGTTTTCTACGATCTTGACTGGCTTTACGGCGCTGTTCTTCTAAGCGCTGACGCTCTTTGCTGACTTTTTGACGATCTTGTTCAGCACGTTTACGACGTTCAGCTTCAGAGTATTTACGCTGTTGCTCTAGACGTTGACGTTCGAGTTCGTTTTTACGACGATCCCACTCTTGTTGATTTTTACGATTCTGTTCCCAGTTACGCTGGTCAAGTTGCTGCTTTCTACGTTCGAGCTCTAAACGATTACGTTGTTGTTGCTGACGTTCCCATGTACGGCGGTCTTGTTCATAACGACTGTCGTAACGGCGATCATAACGATTGTCATAGCGTCGATCATTATTATCATAACGGCGGTCATAACGTTGATCATAACGTCCATCGTAGTAACCATCTTCAGGGAATGCTACGCAGCCTACAGCCAAAAAAGCAGTCGCAAAAGACAGAAGGATGATCTTTTTAGCCATGGTGAGTATCCTTTATCGAGAATGGGTTAGCATAATCAACCCATAAAACTTGGGTAAATTGTCAATGACAACTCTATAAAAGAAGATTAGCTTAACTAGGTTTGTACTATGTATGTCGATGTTGAGACTTATATGTGAATATGGTCACATTTGACCTAGATCATGTAGAAAGTATGAAGAGCATAATTCGAAGGATAGAGCATGTTTGCATTGAATGAATCACTTAAAAATATGAAAGATAAAGGCCAAGGTACGGCTGCTCGGTTACTTGATCGTCTTCCTAACTTTGCCAAAGAAAGCCTCGCAAAACGTCTCGATTATCCGTTTATTTTTCCAGAATTAGATCCGCTGGTGAAATGCATGATGGCGGCTCAACTCAAGCAAGGTAAGTCAGGCTTTGTGACCGAAGACTATGTGAAGTCTCGTAAATTATTTGATTTACAGATGGAGTCGATCAAGACCAAGCCGACCTTTGTGAAACAAGTGCAAGATATACGTCTACCTTTACAAAGTGCAACGCTGTTTGCGCGTCATTATCATCCTGCTCCAAATAAAAAATTACCGATGATCGTGTTTTATCATGGTGGTGGTTTTGTGGTGGGTGGTTTAGACACGCATGATGAAGTTTGTCGTTTATTGGCTGTGCATGCCAAAACACAAGTTTTAAGTATTGATTATCCTTTAACACCAGAAGCCAGCCCAGCTCAATTAATGCAAAGTTGTGAAGATGCATTGGCTTGGACTTATCAAAATAGTCGTCAGTTTAAAATTCTAAAAAATCGAATTGCGGTGGCAGGGGATAGTGCAGGCGGCAATATTGCTACTGCGGTTGCACAGCGCAGTGCTCAAAAAGTTTTTGCCCCGCAAGCTCAGCTATTAATTTACCCAGTAGTGGATTTTAAGAGTCGCCACCCATCTTTCTATGCGTATAAAGATGGTCTGGTTCTGACTGAAAAAGATATTGATGTCGTAACCGCTTTATATGCGGAACAACATGCAGTGGCCTTGGATGATCCATTAATTTCACCGACCTATGGAAAATTGGCAGGTATCGCACCCGCGTATATCGTGACGGCAGGGCATGATGTTTTACATGACGAAGGTGAAATTTATTCGCATAAACTCCGTCAGCAAGGGGTGAAAGTGTTTTATCAAGAATATACCGATCAAACCCATGGTTTTATCAATTTAACCCCGGTTTCGCACCGAGCTAAAAAATACGTGATCGAGATCAGTACGAAGTTCCGTAAATTTTGGGATAAACGTAGCTAATCATTCCTTTATATAAAGTAAACCCAGTGTTTCACGTGAAACACTGGGTTTTTATTTATTGGGTTATTTATCTTGGATTTTTGCAGCAGGAAATACGAGGCTAAATTCGGGGACATAAAAGCTTTGCAATAATCGTGCTTCAGAAAAATTTGGAAAAATGTCCTGTGTGTTATGCCATTCTACCTGTTTCAGTTTAGATAGCCGTCCGCGAAACTTTGGTGAAAATTGATAGCGCTTACCTTCCCACGCTTGTCTGATTTGCAACATCGCTGCAGGGATATGATGACTATTAATATAGAAGGAACGCAGTGAACGTGATTTTTTTAAACGGATCTGCATTTTGTGTTGTTCAACTTCTATAGTACAGACCACTTCATTGTCATGTTGTTGCCATTCAAACTTTGCCAACTCTTTAGGAATACCCCAGAGTTTTTGACCATGAATAACAGAGATATCTGTCGAAACATAAATCTTAGGAATCGAACATAACCTTTTCTTACTCCATAAAGGGTGATCTAAAATTAGCAATTCGTCATAAGGGCCCACAGGCGAATCATGGTATCGGACCAATAACACCTGCACCACACGACCCAAAGGAGATGTTGCTAAACGGAACATCTGCGCTTGTTTGATAAAACTCGGGGAGATCCAATAATTCAAAATAAAAGCATCGCCACGCAATTGCCAAGGCGGTAAATGTGTCAATGGAGTGTCCGACGGTATTATTTGCGTCATCATTGTTCTCGTTTTAATAATGGCAGAATAATTACTTTTTAATCATCAAAGACTAATATACAGTCAATAACAAGTACGAGATCAACCAGAAGAGTTAGCAAATGTTAAAACAGATTTTATTTACCGCAGCACTTGGCTGTGTGAGCTTAAGCAGTTTTGCTGCCAATACTATTGTCGAAATGAAAACCTCTCAAGGCAATATTGAAATTGAGCTATTCAATGACAAGGCACCTATCTCAGCTAAAAACTTTGAAAGCTATGCAAAAGAAAAATTTTATAACGGCACGATCTTTCATCGCGTGATTCCTGGATTTATGGTTCAGGGTGGGGGCATGGATGTCAAAATGCAGGAGAAGCCAACAAAAGCGGCTATTAAGAATGAATCAAGTAATGGCTTGAGCAATAAGCGCGGCACATTGGCAATGGCACGGATGAATCATCCTGATTCAGCAAGTAGTCAGTTCTTTATTAATGTTGCAGACAATGACTTTCTCAATAAAAGTGCAATGAATGCGGGATATGCTGTTTTTGGTAAGGTCACTAAAGGGATGGATATCGTCGATAAAATCGTAAAAGTTCCAACTGCGAACTATGGAATGCACCAAAATGTCCCTGTAAACCCAGTGGTTATACAGAGTGTGGTGATTAAAGCAGCACCTGTAAAAAACTAAGCACACAAAATAGGAAAAATATTTTACATGATATTTGTAATAAATATCATGTATTTATGTGAATAAAGTGTGTTTTTTGAACCATAATGGTGCATAAAAATGAAACACTCATGTTCTTTGTGAGTGAAAAGCACTTGCACGTGTAAGAAATTGCCCTATAATGAGCACCATACCGACGAGATAGACGGAAACGAACGAAACGCGAAGCGTTGAGTTGTTGAGTTTATCGAAGTCCAGCTTCTAGCATTGACGAGATGTTAGAAAGATCATTAAGAGATTATGAAGAACAACTTGTGTGGATTTTTACTGGTTGATCGATCGAAATTATTTTCATTGATTAATGGTAGAAATTACTCGAAGTTTATTTGAGCAAATTTTTGTCAGTAATTGATGAGCCAAGATTGGCACCCTTTAAGGTGCTACAAAGTATTAAACTGAAGAGTTTGATCATGGCTCAGATTGAACGCTGGCGGCAGGCTTAACACATGCAAGTCGAGCGGGAATAGGTAGCTTGCTACCGATTTCTAGCGGCGGACGGGTGAGTAATGCTTAGGAA
>NZ_VOYW01000027.1:0-49030 GCF_013420085.1 Acinetobacter sp. YH12027 | reverse complement strand
CTCATGAAATACGGTATTCTGATGTGACAAAACCTGAATCCTGGTCGTTAAAGTGTTTGTTTGCACTCATATTTTAACTGTTAGGACTCAGGTTTTTTTATTTAAAGCAAACTATGGGACAGCAGTGATGCGCTCCATCCCTTTAGCTAGACGTCAATCTGAGTCTGATTCATATCTTGCCCATTTCAATCTAGACAATATCCACGATATGCACTTTAGCTTTTACGATTTACCAATGATTTGATTCAGTGTCTGTAGATATTGCTCTGCGTCACGGCGTGCATTGAATTTCTTTTCAAATACACCCGTGCTTTGCACACTGTTGGGTGTGTATTCTACCGAAACAACAAAGGTATCATGCAAATCTCTATTAATTCGAATTGCAATAATATGATGTGAGTTTAAATAAAAACCTTCATCAACCTTAACTAACATGACCCGCCTCAAAATCTTGCACAATGAAATAGATAAAAAAATCTAAACATTCATAAACTTGGATGCCTTACCGCATACAGTCATTCATATGTTAGACCTATTTTATTGTAGCGCCATTATGTGATTTATATTGCAATTATTATGTAATTTAAATAAATGCTCAGAGAAAATTTTTGAGTTTCAGCCATCTAAACATGATTGATTTTCAATTCTAGCTAAAGATTGGATAAAAAGACTGGATATAAAAAAAGCCTGCTGCCATAGCCATGGCAACAGGCTCATTTCAGTACGACTGATTTAACTCAAATCAATCGTATAGAGAGGTTGAATGATTAAACACTTAACATGCTATTTAAGGTTTCTGATACATTCTTCGATTTCACGACAGGTTTAAGCGCTTCAAGTTCGGCTTTGACTTCACTACGCTGCGGCTCTGCCAACGTGTACCAACGGGACAAAATTTGCAGTAACCGTGAACCGACAATTGGATTTTTCTCATCGAGGAATTTTGCTAATTCAACAATATGCTGCACACCAAAGCTCCAAGTGTTGACAGGATTGCTATTTAAGCCACCAGTAACCGCACGAATACGGTTCGGTACTTTCAAGTCATAGTCAGGATGAGCAGTCAGTGCCTTAATGGTTTCCGCAGTTGCTTTCGGATGTGCCGCTTGCAGCATAAACCATTGGTCCATCGACAAAGCTTCATTCTTAAAGCGTGTGTAGAAGGCTTCTAAAGCTTGCTGCGCTTGCGGTGCATCATTCCAAACCAATACTTTTAAAGCACCAAGACGTTCAGACATATTGCCTGTAGAGCTGAATTGCTCATAAGCCAATTCAAATACAGATGCATCGCCTTGACGTGCCATCATGCTCAACATGATGTTTTTCAATGCACGAACACCCATGGCTTGTGAAAACTCTTTCTGCGCATCTGGGTCTAAAGTTGCATAAGTCTCTTTAAAGAAAGCACCTAACTCACGTGCCACACGGCTTAACAGTGCTTCACGTTGTTCTTGCACTTGGGCAGGACTGTAGTCGGTATCAATACGGCTACCTAAATAACCCTCTGTCGGTACATCGAATAAACGTGAAGCAAGTAGTGGATCACGCTCAACCAATGCTGGTAATGTATTTTGAATAGCTTGAACATAGATGTCGGCATCATGGCCATTTAACAAAATACGTTCTAACAAGGTTTGGCTGGCTTGCCATTGGTTAAAACCATTCGGCTCGTACTGCATCAGGAATGCAAGCTCTTCATCTGAATAGTTAAATTCAAGATTAACAGGTGCAGAGAAATTACGCAGTAAAGACACAACAGGCTGGGTTTTTACACCGCTAAATGTAATGGTTGCAGTATCGGTATCAAATAAATACACGCCATCTTTGATGCCATTTTCAACCAATGCATCTGAGCTGAGAACTAACTGTTCACCACTCGTCGCATCAAACAATGCCAAAGCCACAGGAATAGGCACTGCTTTTAAATTTGGATATTTTGGATGCGCTTTTAAGCTTTGTTTCAAGCTTAAAGTATAGGTTTGATTTGCAGCATCGTACTCACCTTTTGCTTCAAGTTTTGGTGTACCCGGTTGGTTATACCAAATCAAGAAACTCGATAAATCTACACCTGAACCCGCTGTCAGTGCTGCTACCCAATCTTCAACTGTCACAGCTTGACCATCATGGCGTTTGAAATATTCGTCAGTACCTGCACGGAATTTTTCTTTGCCCAACAATGTCGCCATCATGCGGTTAATTTCCGCACCTTTTTCGTACACTGTTGCGGTATAGAAGTTATTAATTTCAACAAAATGATCTGGACGCGGTGGATGTGAAAGCGGGCCTGAATCTTCTGGGAACTGATGTGCTTTTAATACTGCAACATCATCGATTCGTTGTACCGCAGCAGATTGTAAATCTTCTGAGAACGACTGATCACGGAATACCGTCAAACCTTCTTTTAAACAAAGTTGGAACCAATCACGACAGGTAATACGATTACCTGTCCAGTTATGGAAGTATTCATGTGCAATCACCGATTGAACGCGCATGATCGCAGCATCAGTCGTATATTCTTCATCAGCAAGCACACAAGAGGTGTTGAAAATATTCAAACCTTTGTTTTCCATTGCACCCATATTAAATGCACTGGTTGCCACGATCATATAATTGTCTAAATCATAAGGACGACCATAATGTTCTTCGTCCCAACGCATCGAGTGCTTTAAAGCTTCCATCGCAATATGACATTTTGGAATGTCTTTTTCTTCTGCATAGATTTCTAAAGCAACATTACGACCTTCAGACGTCACGTAAGAGTCTTTAAGTACCGCCAAATCACCAATCACACAAGCAAAAAGATACGATGGTTTTTTGGTTGGATCTTGCCAAACGGTATAATGACGACCTTCACCGGTTTCACCCGCTTCAATCAAATTACCATTGGCAAGTAATACAGGGAATTTTTTATCCGCTTCGACACGTGTGGTAAATACCGATAGCACATCAGGACGGTCAGGATAATAGGTAATTTTACGGAAGCCTTCAGGCTCGTTTTGAGTGACGAATAGATCGCCTGCCGCTTGGTATAAGCCTTCGAGTTGAGTATTACTTTCAGGATGAATCACGACTTCGGTTTCAATGACAGCTTGGTCAGGTGCATTTGATATCACCAGTTGTTCTGCATCTACAACATAGGCATCTGCTGGCAAGACTTGACCATTTAAGCGAATTGATTTGAGTTCCAAATCACGACCCAATAACACCAAATCCCCTGCCGTTTGACGCTGCATCACTAATTTTGCATTTACATTGGTATGGTCATCAAAGACTTGAATATCTAGATCGATACTATCTACGACAAATGATGGTTTTTGATAATCTTTTAAATAAACAGTTTGGTCTGCTTCGACCACTGGATTTGCCGCAATGTTCATATCTCGTCCTATTCCTTAGTTATTGCTTCATCAGCTTTTTGAACACATTGTGAATGACTTGATCATACGACAAGATGCATAAGCTGTCTTCGCATTTACAATGATTTATATATGGGCTCAGCGCATGTTGTTTTCAATCATCTTTATTGAATAATTTAAAGGCTGGCACATATTTTCGCCATGTTTAAGCAAAATAAATGCCTGAGTTGAGCACAGCTACTGCAATATGGAAATTATTTATCTACATCAAATAAATAAAGCGCCTATATACTAGAAAGAGAAAGTACAGGTGCTTAATCCATCTGTACGTTCAAATTATTGCGCTCAAACTTTCCTGCTTAAGACTTAGAGGATTATTGATTTGCGAAAATTAAATCGAGTGCACTGTCGTAGTCTGCTGCAAAGTAAAATTGAAATGCCGTGACTTTTGAGGTGAGGAATTGCTGAATTTCTTCCGTCGCACCCGCCACATAAATTTTAGATACTTGATGTTGCTGAGCCAGGCCCAATAACTCGATCGTCTTTTCCAGTGTTTGATCATGCCCAATAATCAGCGCACCAACCGTACCCTGTGGCTGCTTATATAATTGCATACGGGTGATATTGCTGTTTTTAAGTGCGTCTGACATATGTATTCCATACAAAGAAAGGATAAAAAAAGATCAAAACCTTTAGAAATCCAGCTGAATCATACTATGTATCAATTTCAGTAGATTCCGCTTTGTTTCAGTCCTGCAAGTTAAGATCATTAGAATTATAAGCTCAATATATACAAATATACTTTTAAAATCCAATCGCTTAGGTGATTCCTTCCAAAAAGCACCTTAACTCTCGAATCATATCAATATTCTGATTTAGATTTGATTGCATACTTCTGTTTAAACGATGCACCAAGATGTTTCTTTTTCAACAGTTTAAGCATTTTGAGAATTCATTAGACATAGCATACGCATCAATATTATTTTGTTACTTTTAAATTAATAATTTATTTTCAATATCTTAATAAAACAATATGCCGTTTATCTGCTTTAAAATGTCTACTCAAAACATTTGAGCATGCGTTTTGCATCTACTTAATTGCCAAAAGCAAAATCATCAGGCTAAAACAAAAAGAGGTGCATTATGTTTATTAAAGAACACATCATCCGTATTGAAAATATGAAGACTTTACAAGCGCTTGATGCTGCAAATATCGATCATCAGGTGATCGCAATGTTTATGACCTGCGAAGGGATTCCACTCAAAGCCTTTGAGGTCAGTTCATTACTTAACTCATATAGTGCATTAGGCACTAAAAAAGTCGCGTCTAAAAAAGTGCAAGCTTTAATACAAGCCAAACAACTTGGAGAGGAGGACGAATCGATCCCATGCCCAGCCGCCTATTAATAATCCATTCTGACTAAAAGCTGCATCATCACTATGCAGCTTTTTTAATTGTCGACTTCTCGCCTGAGCTGCCGCAACTCAAATTCCAAACCCGTCTTTAAACAGAGATGTGTATAATCAATTTAATCTTTCAATAAACGCTGGCAACATGTTCAATATTCTACGCAAACAAATGGATGAAAGTACGCAATGCCCGTTGTGTCGTGCATCTATGTATTGGGTAGATGCTGAAAAATTAGATGAGCAAGAATTTAATTTTTATCAGTGTAGCCACTGTCATCATCAAATATTTCCAGAACAGCAATACAACTGTCATTGTGAAAACTGTCAGGCTGCGCGAAAAAAACTACTGAAAGAAACCCGCTTACAAGAACAGCGTAAACTCAAAAATAAAGATATCGTTGAACGTGAATTAAGTGAACTGAGTTTTTTACAGAAACTCTTTTTGCTGGCTTTATTGGATAATCACGTCCAAGAACATACGGCGCATCAAGAATTTATCGACTGGGATACGATTAAATATCACAACATCAGCCCGAATTATCTCTTTCAACAGTCGCTCAAAAAGCATCTCGTACATGAGCAAATTTTGATTGTGAAAGATGATGCATTGCAAGCTGAGCAGTATTATATCAATGTCCGTCTGGATGGCTATTCGGAGCCCAGTCTTTTTAGTGTCGCGCAGCAACTTCGCCATTGGTTTTATGAAAATTTAGCCTTGGGTGTTCCGTTTAAAAGTGCTGACGAAGTGAAAGAGTGTTTGTATCTCCTACTGTTTCAAGAAATTGTGCAATTCATGCAGTTTTACTGTAAGACATGGGGCATTCAAATTGCAGGGAATAAAAGCTTTCAAGTGTTCTGTTATCGCCTACTCGACCATCTAGCGGTTGGGCAGATTTACTATATGATTCAGTCAGCACTCGAATACCTACATAAACAAAAAGCTCTGCAAGTGCGTAATGAAAATTTCATTAATACAAATCTGTTAAAAAAGACCTTACAGCAATATCGTGAACGTGGCTTACAGGAAAAATGGGAAACCTTTACTCTACCTCGTCCGCCACAACTCCCCTTTAGTAAAATGAGTGAAATTTTGCTCTTTCACTTTTTAGGACTCGATGAAAGTATCTTTGTGCAACCGATACGCCATGCTTGGAAAAAAATCGAACCTCGCTTAAATTTTTATTCCACAAAGCGCTGCATGTACTGTGGTTCACAAGAGCTCTCTGTCGATTATGATGCCGCAGATTATGTGACCCTGTTCTGCCGTAATTGTAAACATCAAGACCATTACTTCACCCGCTAAGGGAGAAACCGATGAATCAATCTGAAAATTTTGAAACGACCATGAACAGTGAATTGACTGACTTAAATAGCCCGCTTTTGCAAAGCGTCATTAATGCGTGGATTGAACTTCAATCCAAACAACCTTTGGTGCATATCATCACCAATGCAGTCGCGAGCAATTATGTGGCCAATGTCCTTTTGGCTGCGGGTGCTTCTCCTGCAATGATTGACAATCCCTTTGAAGCCGAAAGCTTTGCCTCTATTGCCAGTGCATTGAATATCAATTTAGGTACGCCAACGTCTGAACAAATGCAGGCCATGCAAATTGCTGCACAAACAGCACAAAATTTAAATAAACCTTGGGTGCTTGACCCTGTCGGTTATGGCCCCGTTTTGCCATGGCGATCTGAAATGGTTGACCAATTACTCCAATACAAACCAAGCATTATCCGTGGCAATGCATCAGAAATCAGTGGTCTTGCAGGGAATCAAGGTGAATCACGCGGTGTCGATAGCACGCTAAATAGTGCCGAGATTTATTTAAATGCCGTACCCTTATTAGAACACTGTGAATGTGTGGCAATTTCAGGCGAATCAGATTTCATCTTGTCGAAAGAAATGAATGCAGTGATACAGATTAATGGTGGATCTTACTTACAACCCAAAGTAACGGCTTCTGGCTGCGCTTTAGGTGCATTAACAGCGGCGTATTGCGCCGTGAGTGAAACACTTACTGCTGGCACGGTCGCTGCACATTTGCACTTTGCGATTGCGGGTCAAAAAGCCTATGAAATTAGCTCAAGTGTCGGCAGTTTTAATGTTGCATTTTTAGATGAAATTTATAATCTCAATGAAGATGATTTTAATCAACTTGCCAACATGCAAATTTATGCACTATGAAGCTACGATAGCTTGAGAAAAAAATAGCTTGAGTAAAAGACTCAAGCTGTTCAGGGTTTCATGCTGTTTTTTATAATTAGAACGCGTCAAAAAACTTACTGTGCCGTACTGTCACTTGCAGCATTGGCATCAAACATTTCTGAACCTTCGATCATTTCTGTTGGATTACTCAAAATCATGTCTAGGTCATAGTCCCCCGCATAGACAATATTTTTGATTTTTGAACAGTCTCCACCACTCATTTCATAATTTAATACTTTGGCTTCATCACCAATTTTAAACTCAGCGCGAACCACATTTTTATTTTCATCAAAACTCAGTTTAGGTTGAATACCCTTTTTCGAATCTTGCTGCGGATCTTGGCTATCCGTAAAAATATCAAAATCCACATTACACGCTTGTTGCGACTGCTTACAGTTAATTTCTACTTGCATACGCTCCGCTAACGATGGCTCAAAATAGGCAGCAAGTTGATCTTTACTCAAAGCATGTAATTTCAACTCTTGATCATAAATTTGTTTGACCAGTTTTTCGGGTGCAACACATTTCTGCGATTGTTCCTGTACTTTTTGCTCTGCAGGCTGACAAGCCGTTAAAAAGATTGCCGCACCGAAACCTAATAATCGATATATCGTCATTTGTCGCATAACACATCCATGTCCATCATTAAACTGCCCGCCCAACTGCCAGATTCATACTTGCTTCAAAGATGGTTGAAACATTTAATTTATAAATACACATTAAACCCATGCCATCAAAATAATCTGGCACGTGCTGCATAAAAAATTGAACATGTTCATCAGATTTTTTCCGTAGCCGCACCAACTGCTCAGGCGTCACCTTCGGTAAATCACAACGATGAACAAAAATATCCTCAGCCCGATGCTGTACATCATGCTGACGGATTTTATAACTGTTTAAAACATCCGCATACTCAGTGGGCATCGGGATACCGTGCCTTGGATAAAACTTAACAGAGCGCGAGGCAAATAATGTATATACCTTTGGTTGTGCCAATGTAGCCACAAACCACATCGGAATCGCTGGAAATCGTATCTGATGTTGCATCGCCACTTTAATCGCCGAGTTTAAGGTCAGGTTTTTTCGACGATAATCAACCAATACCCCAGCGCGTGAATTAAAAATAAAAATCGGCCGATTGTTATGCATAATTTTTAATATGCGTACAATGTTTTGCCCGATCAGTTTATCTTGCTCAAAATACTGAATAATTGGTAATGCGACAATATCGGGGTCATGCATGTATTGATAAAGTTGCTCAATTTTCGATGTCGGGAAAATACGTTGATCAAACTCCCAGAGCCGTTGAAACAACTCATGTTTTTCTTCAGTCGTGAGTTTACTAAAATCAATGATATTCTCAGTGATCGCCATACCAACACCCATTTTTTAATGGATTAACTTTGAATTTCTTCAAAGTACCTAGTTATAAATTTTTCAAAAACGATATTTAAAATGAAATAAAATTATTAATAGATCATCTATGATGATTAAAACCCCGAGTTAAATTGAATCACTATTTAACCTCATGCTTTTTTAAAACCAACCCTATCAATATTTTTTACTTTTGAACCGTTTTAGCCCTCTAAAAGCTCAAAAGATGCAGCGTTTTTTGACTGTTACATCATGTAAATATAATACGTTTTAACATCGTGAATTACAGCCCCCTTGGATAGGATTTCTTATACTTTCTAGTCATACAAAATAGACAGCTTCGAAAAGCTGTCTTTGAGTTATTTTAAAATTTAAGCATTAAGCTTGGTAATAGATATCAACCGTTTTAATGCGGTTTTCATCCATTGCCGTAACTTTAAATTGGATGCCTTTAAAATCAACTACAGTCCCGACTTCAACATTGCCGTGGGTCTGATCTAAAATAAGACCTGAAACACTGATATAACCATCATCTTCTTCGATCAAATCCAGCATTTCCAATTCAAGTTCTAACTGATACAGATCGAGCATGCCTGAAGCTTTCCAATATGCATCATCGATTTTAATCAAATCTAGTTGTTCATCAGCATCAGGGAATTCACCAGCAATCGCTTCAAACACATCGAGTGGTGAAATCAGACCTTGTACCGCACCAAACTCATCCGTAACCAATACCAAAGAGCCTTTAGAGGTACGCAAGGTATTAATCGCATCAATCACCTTCATCTTTTGGAAAATAAAGATTGGACGATGACGTTTAATCAATGCTTTTAGATCATCTTCACTGTCTAGAACATCAATAAGTTCTTTCGCGCGGACAATACTAATCACTTTATCCAAGCTACCACGACACACAGGGAATAAACTGTGCGGCACAGAAAGGACTTGCTCACGAATTTGCTCAGGTGTGTCATTTAAATCCACCCAAGAAATTTGATTACGGGGAGTCATGATCGACGCAACTGAACGCTCTGCAAGCGTCAACACCCCCCCAATCATGTAACGCTCTTCGTCTGCAAAGGTTTCTTGCGCCTGATTACCGACTTGATCAGCTTCTAAGCGCCCACCCATCAGTTTTAAAATACTGTCTGCAGTACGATGGCGTAATGGAATTTTCGCTTCGTGTTTTTGAGCATTGCGTTGACTAAACTGGTTAAAGGCTTCGATGACAATCGCAACACCAATACCTGAGTAGATATAGCCTTTCGGAATATGGAAACCAAAACCTTCTGCTATCAAACTAATACCGATCAGTAATAAGAAGCTTAAACATAGGATCACGACGGTCGGATGTCGGTTTACAAAAGCCGTTAGCGGTTTAGATGCAAGTAACATCACTGCCATTGCCACAATCATTGCTGCCATCATGACATAAATGTTGTCGACCATACCGATCGCTGTAATGACAGAGTCTAAAGAGAAAACCGCATCTAAGACAACAATTTGCGCAACTACTGCTGTAAAGCTGGCATATGCCACTTTTGTTGTCACTTGAACTTCCGGTTTACCTTCTAATTTCTCATGCAGCTCTGTGACCGCCTTATAAACTAAGAACAATCCACCGAACAATAATATGAGATCTCGACCAGAGAATGTCCAATCAAAAACGGTAATCAGGGGCTTTGTTAATGTGACCAACCAAGAGATTGCAAATAACAATCCTAATCGCATAAATAATGCGAGTGAAAGACCAAGTACGCGGGCTTTATCACGTTGTTCTGGAGGGAGTTTTTCTGCCAAAATGGCAATAAAGACTAGGTTATCAATCCCTAGTACAATTTCTAAAATAATTAATGTAAGTAAACCAACCCAGATTCCGGGATCTAACAAAAATTCCATTAGCTCTCTTCCTCATTCTGGATTGTAAGAATATCTTCAATCAGACCAACGCACGGCGACGGATCCATAAATTTAACCTGTGTAACTAGAGACCATTCCATTATGCATAATCTTGCGCATTTGTAATGTATTCAAGCATATTTTTTCGCAGCAACAATATGACAAAATGTTAAAAACGCTGAATGTATTACAAATCGAATGGGCGATATAAAATACACATCTAGATGTTAAAACCTACTTTTTGAGATCTCCTCTTCCACTTTAAAAAAAGTATGAATTCACCTGACTTTTAATTAAATGTAATTAAATACGTTGTATGAGATTGTATGACAAATCTAATGAATTATTTATTTCTACCTTTTGGTAAAAAATATTAATATTCAATTCAAATTAAAAACTTATTTATTTTCACTACACTATCTCTATAACTGACCTTAGTTTTAATTTCTTTTAAGCATTTAGACAGAATATCAATATAATCTATTTAGATAATCTAAAAATGAGATATCTTCTACTTTCTATTTTTTTATTGTGAACTCTTGCTATTACCCTCTATTTTTCAATAGAATGTTAAAACATTAAATAAAATTAAAACAAATATTCAGGGGACTCCTTTATGACAAAAAAGTATTCAAAATTTTTACCATCCACCGATGACTTTAGTTTAGAAAATTTTCCTTTCTACTGGGTTACTCAGGTTCATGCTCAATACGTTTTAAACGTCGACCATGCGTTGAAAAAATATGGTGTTGATAATTCACGTCGCCGTATCCTTCTCGCACTCAAGTCTAAGCCACATGCGAGCGTTTCGGATTTATCTGAAATGGTCGTGTCTAAAATGTCGACGACAACCAAAATTGTTTATCGCTTAAAAGATGAAGGCTTAGTAGATACCTATTCTTGTGAAGATGATGCGCGTATTACCCGCGTCGTGTTAACCGATAAAGGCACTGCAATGACGCAGAAGATTAACGATCTAACGAATGTCGTTCTCGAGCAATCTTTTGAAGGCTTAACACCGCTACAAATTGAAAAAACCATGGAAAGCTTAAAGCACATCTTCAAAAACTTAGCGCGCTAAGCATTCTGCATCACCGAAGTATTAATCGAAAAAGTTCAGTTGGGGACTGATTTTTTCGATTTTTATTTTAGGTGCATGCGCGCATTCAAATTCATCAACGGGAAAACCCTGTACAAAACTTTGGATATTGGGTGATTTCCAGCTTAACCATTCCTCTAATCGCGCATGCGGAATCACAATCACCGAGCGTTTTATATTTCCTGGCTCATGAAAGTGTTTCATCATTTCATGATCGATAGCATCCATCGTAATCATGGTTGCAGAACGTACAATCTCATCACCTTGCCGACAAATGTCATATAAGGCAGCGATATAAAACGCTTCTCCATCTTTGCGTTTAACACTCCAACGCTGCGGTTTATTGTCGATATACATAGACTCATAAAATTCAGACACTGGAATTACGCCAAACTTACATTTTGAGATCGCATTGATAAAAGACGGCTTTTGATACAAAGTTTCATTTCGGGCATTATAGGTTTTTAGTGCAATAGATTTGTCTTCGGCCCATTTAGGCACCATGCCAAAACCCACTTTTCGCCACTCTAGCCCTTGCTCAGACTTAAAGAGCAGCGGTAAATCATAATTTGGATAGACTTCCTCAGGATATTCAAAACTGATTTCAGGCAAGTTTTGCGACTTTAATTGCGCTAAGGTAATCGGTTTGAAATTGGCACACATATTTGCCATAATCCGCAAAAATTCAATCTTTATAATAAATGAAAAATCTAGACCGAAGTCGCTTTATCGTTTTAATTCTCAGTTTAAGTCTATATCCAACTGCAAAGCAGCAAAAGTTTCTGTACATACCGTTTCATTTCTACCTTTTAGTCTCGACGCGCTCTATCTCAATGAATATCCATTTAAACAAAGCCTGATCAATGAAATCGAGATCCCTGCAGGCAAATACCGCATTCAATATAAGCATTTTCGCAATCAGCAAATGATCAGTACACATCATTGGGTCACGGTCAAAAATCATCCCAATACTCAAGAACAACAATTTTCATTCGTCATCCTGCCCTATGGTGAAATGATCAATGTCTCTGACTTTAAAATTACATCTCCAGAAATGTTTCCTGAAATCCGTTTTGCAAAACATGCTCAAAATAGTTATCGCTTGATGCAAAATCAGCAAAGACAACGAGATCAATTTGGCGTGATTCTTCCTGACGCAGATGAAGCCCACACGACAGAATTAGAAGATCAATTTGACTGGTTTACAGTGAACGCAGATGAAGGCCGTGTCAGGACAGATTGTACAGGCACTTTTAAGATCAATCCTCTGGATGCGCTCCCCTATTTCACCACTGCAAATTCAGCTATTCAGTTTAATTATCAACAAGGAAAACAAAAACATAATGCATATTTAGCGTTTAGTGATAACAATCCGGTTATTCCAATCGAAGATCGAACAATTCATGAGGCAACGGATTACAAAAATGGCTTGAAGTTTGATGTGTATATTAACAATATCCAAAAAATGAAAACCGAGACTATTTCTTCTAATTATTCAATCTACAATTATAAAGTGCAGGTAAAGCTGTATATAACGACCTTGCAACGTAAGCCTATGCTGTTGATGAATCAGCAAATGTACTATCAGAATAATTGTTCAAGTCAGGATATTGGCGCTTTTCTGTATTACAAAACACGTTGGAGTCGTTTTTGGGACTATATACTTCCTGATATTTCATGGAAATAAACTAGAGAGGTCCTGCTCCTGCGCAACAGAACCTGTTGTGAAGTCTATTGCACAAGATAAAATAGACTTCATTTTGTGTATTTTAAGCGGGGAAAGTCTGCCAATGGGTGCGGGTAAATTCCTCAAATATCCACTCACCATTAAAACGGCCAAGGCCTGAATTACGTTCACCACCAAAGGGTGCATTAGAATGATCCGCCACACTGATGCCATTGATATGCGTCATGCCTATATCGAGTTTGGCAGCAAACTCTCCGCCGCGCGCTAAGTTTGACGTACATACCGCACTCGATAAACCAAATCGGGTTGAATTCGCCAATTCTAGTGCATGTGCTTCATCTCGCGCTTTTAAAATCGGCAAGATTGGCCCAAAGCTTTCTTCCAATGCAATATCAGCGTGCGCATCCACATGGGTGAAAATATGCGGTGCAACTAATTGACCTTCTATACCGCCTGCATAGGCTAAAATCGCATCTTGCTGAATGGCATTTTGAATAATGGTTTTTAATTTATCGATTTGCGACTTATTGATGATAGGGCCTATCAGAGTTTCGACATCATTCGGATCACCGACCACAATGCTTTTTACCCGTTTAATTAATTTTTCAACATAAGCATCGTGCAAGGATTCATCCACAATCACTCGATTGGTACTCATGCAGATTTGTCCTTGATGCAAAAAACGCCCCATCACGGTCAGTTCAACGGCTAAATTTAAATCTGCATCATCTAAAATGACCAAAGGCGCATTGCCGCCAAGTTCCAGCGCTAAACGCTTAATCCGTGAACTTACCAAAGCTTTCACCCCCACCTGTTGACCCACTTCAGTTGAACCTGTAAATGAAATCAATTTAGGTACAGGATGCTCTACAAAATAGTCGCCAATTTCACTGCCGCTGCCTGCAACGACATTTAACACACCATGCGGTAAACCCGCTTCTTCAAATAACTTTCCGAGCAACGTTCCACCTGTCACTGGCGTGTCACTTGCAGGCTTCAGCACCACACTATTGCCGCAAGCAATCGCAGTCACCACAGAACGCATCGATAAATGAAATGGAAAATTCCAAGGGCTAATCACTGCTATGACTCCCAAGGGTTTGCGCAGTACAAAACTCTTTCGACTCGGATCTTTACTCTCTAGCTCCACGGTGTGCATTTTTTCAGGAAAACTCAGCGATTCTTGGATAATGCCGAGCGCCGCATCAACTTCAATATTGGCTTTTAAACGTGTACTCCCAGATTCATCTATCAGCCATTGAATAATTTCTTCTCTGCGCTGCTGAATGGTTTGAGCTAATTTATTGATAACTTGCTGACGTATTTCAATGGGCTTGGTCATTTCTGATTTAAATGCTGCTTCTGCCGCACTATAAGCACTGTCTACATCCACACTGCTGGCTGCCTGCAATTCAAAAATCTGTGCTTGGCTAAAGGGATTTATATTTTTGATGTGACGCGTTGAAGTCCCTGCTCGCCATTGCCCACCAATATATTGCAAATCTAATGCGGTATAAGCTGACATCGTTTCCATCCTATTTTTATCATTCATCCCAATGTAAAGGCTTCAGCATTGAAAAGCTATGAGAAAAACAGGATAAAACTTTATAATTAATTTCTTTTACAACCTTATACTTTAAACAGGCTGATGAATCTGCCGCATCGCTTTATAGATTCGCCAATAAATATAACAGCTAATGATGACTTCAAAACTTAGATCTTTAACTGTGGTGAGTTGCTCAAGCGCAGCCTCCTCCATGTTTAGGGTCAACATGGGTAACAGCCCTTCGACAACAACAGCGATCAAGATAAAGAGGACTAAACTCTGAATCGTTACGGGCAAATACAATGCAATAAAGCGCTTTAAAAAATCTCGGCCTTGCTCGCCGCCATTGGCTTTAAATATGGCATTCACCCAGCTAATCAGCAGACCAACTTGTAAAACAAACGAAGCCCAAGCTTCTGTAGGTTTGGATTCTGGGGTTAACGTCAGTGCTAAGTAGCTAAAGAAAATCAATATTGAACTGGCAATATAGTAGTTTTTATAATGGGTTTCAGAGACTTTATTCAGTCTTATATCATCCACCAACCGATTTACATTCCATAAATACATGGATTTTCCTTTTCATTTTTTATGTCGACATTCTAACTTTCTAAAGTAATAAAAAAAGCCTCCGAAGAGGCTTTTTTTGATTTACAGATTAGTCACCTGTATAACCTTTTAATTTTAAACGGTAAGCATGAAGAAGCGGCTCTGTATAACCAGAAGGCTGCTCGCCACCTTTAAATACTAAGTCATAAGCAGCTTTGTATGCATAGCCATCAAAGCTTGGTGCCATTGGCGTGTAGAGTGGATCGTTGGCATTTTGCTCATCTACAACTTTCGCCATGCGCTTAAATACTTCTTCAACTTGCTCAGCAGTTACGATACCGTGACGTAACCAGTTCGCAACGTGTTGAGAAGAAATACGTAAAGTTGCACGGTCTTCCATCAAACCAACGTTGTTGATGTCTAGAACTTTTGAACAACCTACACCCAAATCAACCCAACGAACCACATAACCCAAGATACCTTGAAGGTTATTTTCGAGTTCTTTGGTTTTCTCTTCTTCAGACCAGTTTGTATCTGTCGCTAAAGGCGGTGTTAACAAGTCATCTAAAGATAGCGGTTGAGTATTCAACAACTCTTTTTGACGCTCAGAAACATTGCACTGATGGTAATGGATCGCGTGAATAACAGCACCAGATGGAGACGGAACCCATGCACAGCTTGCGCCAGCTTCTGGATGCTCAATCTTAGTTTTATACATATCAAGCAACATATCTGGTTTTGGCCACATGCCTTTACCGATTTGCGCTTTACCACGTAAACCTGCTTGAAGACCGATCATCACGTTACGGTTTTCATATGCAGGGAACCAGATTTGAGACTTCACTTCGCCTTTACGAACGAATGGACCTGCTTCCATGAAAGTATGGATTTCATCACCCGTACGGTCCATGAAACCTGTATTAATAAAGATCGTACGATCTTTCGCTTGCGCGATACAGTTTTTCAAGTTCACAGAAGTACGACGTTCTTCGTCCATGATACCGATTTTCAAAGTCTTCGCAGGTAGACCAAGCGCTTGTTCAGCACGCTCAAATAATTCAACTGCAAATGCAACTTCTTCTGGACCGTGCATTTTTGGCTTAACGATATACATAGAACCTTTACGAGAGTTCTTGTTTTCGTTTTCGCCTTTAATATCTGCAAACGTCAATAACGGTGTGATCAATGCATCCATGATGCCTTCGTAGATTTCAGCACCATCTACAAGGATCGCAGGGTTTGTCATCAAATGACCCACGTTACGAAGCAACATCAATGAACGACCGTGAAGCGTAGTTTCACCACCGATTAAGTTTTTGTGCGTACGATCTTTATTTAATGTACGCGTGATGATCTTACCATTTTTCTCGATTGACTCAGAAAGTGTACCTTTCATTAAGCCTAACCAGTTACGGTAGCCTTCAACTTTCTCTTCAGCATCAACTGCTGCAATTGAGTCTTCTAAGTCTTGAATTGTGGTTACTGCAGCTTCAAGAACTAAGTCTTTAACGCCCGCAGCATCAGTTGAACCAATTGGGCTCGTCGCATCAATTTCAATGATTACATGCAAACCATTGTTTAAAAGTACGATTTCAGTTGGCGCAGCTTCGTCACCATTAAAACCAACAAACTGAGCTTCTTTCGCTAAAGTTGCAGTTGAGCCATCTTTTAGGCTTACAACTAACTTTTTGCCTTCTACTGCATATTTAGTTGCATCTGCATGCGAACCATTAGCTAGCGGGAAAGTTTCATTTAAGAAGTTTTTAGCAAATTCGATAACTTTTGCGCCACGAGCTGGGTTATAACCCTTACCTTTTTCCGCGCCGCCTTCTTCAGAGATCACGTCAAAACCGTAAAGAGCATCGTAGAGTGAACCCCAACGTGCGTTCGCAGCGTTTAAGCAGTAACGTGCATTACGCACAGGTACTACCAATTGCGCACCAGCCAATAATGCGATTTCTTCGTCTACATTTTCTGTGCTGATTTGGAAATCTTCTACTTCTGGTAATAAGTAGCCAATTTCAGTAAGGAAAGCTTTGTAAGCTTCGAGTTCAAATTTGTTGTTGCGGTGCCATTCATCAATTTTAGCTTGAATGTCGTCACGCTTAGCCAATAGTGCTTTGTTCTTTGGGCTAAGATCGACAACGACTTGTTCAAAGTTTTTCCAGTAAGTTTCACTGTCTAAACCTGAACCCGGTAGTGCTTCATTTTCGATGAAATCGTAAAGTTCTTTAGCAATCGCTAACTTGCCTTTTTGAATACGTGCAGTCATTGTCTTTCCTGATATTGCTATTTTTTATAACAAGAGATTCTAGTATACCCATTTATACTTTGCTGAATAGTACTATCACATTCCTAAATAATGATCATTTTCTATGTAATGAAATACCCTCATCATTCAACATAATAAAGATCAGAAATACGACGTCATCATCAGCCTGAATACCTTTTTACAGTGTATAAAGTTTTTGAAATGTCGAAATTAGACTTAAGTGCAGAATTTTGTTCTAAAACTGAACAAATAGACCCAAGCGTCAAACAAACTCACTCGATTAAGCCATGAAATGCTGCCAATGTCGATGCTACAACTTCAACCAATCAGTTTAAATTTAACGCTTTTATCGATGAATTATTAAACAGCCATACTTCTTATTTAATGATGCTTTTATCATGAGACTTTGCTTTAACTTCTATTGTTCGTTCCACAGCTTTTCTTAATTTATACATGTTTTCTAAAACTAAAAATCAAAAAAAAAGAACGCCATCAAGACGTTCTTTTTTCATTCCAACAGAAACGCTTAATTTTCTGCCGTAGATTCTGGTGCATTAATTTGACGGTGAGAGGTATGTAGATAATCATCAGATTGCATTTCCAATAAGCGCGAACGTGTACGCTCAATTTCAAATGCCAATTTTTCACCTTGATATAATTCAATAATCGTATCTTCTGAAGTAAGCAACAACTTCACACCACGGTCATAAAACTCATCAACTAGATAGATAAAACGACGAGTCCCTTCAGACAAATAATCCGTCATGTGCGGCACATTACTCACTAAGACCGTATTATAAATATTGGCAATTTCAATAAAGTCCGCTGGACTACGTGGTTTTAGGCAAAGCTCAGAATATTCACACCACAGCACATCTTCCGTATGACCAATGGTTTCTACAATACGCTGATTAATAATAATTGGCTCTTGTGAAACCGTTTGGGTTTGCGTTAATGCTGTAAAACGCTGTGCCATCCACAACTTATGTTCATGTGTTAAAGGCGACTTAAACAACTGCGCTTGTTTCAATACACGTAAACGATAGTCTACGCCTGAGTCTACATTTAAAATCACACAGTTCTTTTTTACCATTTCGATGGTTGGGATAAAACGGTCACGGTGGATCCCGTTTTTATATAAACCATCTGGTGCGATGTTAGATGTTGCAACAAGGGTGATCCCACGCGTAAATAATTTTTGGAATAGATCACTCAAAATCATTGCATCCGTGACATTGGATACAAAGAATTCATCAAAGCAGATCACGACTGCTTCTTTATAAATTTGGTCGGCAACAAGGTCTAGTGGATTACGCTGACCTGAAAGCTTATTTAATTCACGGTGCACGTACTGCATAAAGTGATGGAAATGCATACGTGTTTTGCGTCGAAATGGCACAGAATCATAAAACTGATCCATCAGCCACGTTTTACCACGTCCTACACCGCCCCACATATACACCCCTTTCGGTGCAGTTTGACGACGGAAACGACGAAACGCTTTTTTAGAAGCCTTAAAACGTTGGATTAATTCTTGCCAAACTCGATCCAACTCATGCACCGCTTGCGCCTGTTCCTGATCTGGTAAAAACTGACCAGATGCTAAGGCTTGAGCATAACGCTCAGCCGGTGAAATCGGAGTAAATGCGGTGTTGTGTGGTGACTGAAAATCTGACATATCATTAAATACTTTTTTGGGCTAAATGAATTATAACGAAGAATAAACTCGAAGATATAACACTTTGGCAGTAAAGCGCATTGGCTATTTATTATATTGTCTCGGACTATGCCCAAACCAACGTTTAAACGCATGATTAAACGCCGCAGGTTCTGAATAGCCCAGCAATTCTGCAATCATTTCAATTGAATATTCATTATATTCAATCATACGGAGTGCTTTATCTTTAATAATATCTTCACGAATTTGCTTATAACTGGTATTTAACTGTTGCAGTTGATGACGCAAAGTTCTTTCAGGCAAGTTCAACGCTTGAGCAGTTGCTGCCATACTTGGCATCGCACCACTTTGTAATTCCAAATAATCTTGCACACGTTGAACCAATGATGGCGCATCTTCATCGGCGCTTAAACGTTCTAACTCCGCAATACATTTCGACTCATATAATCGAAAAGTAATAATATCTGCGGAAGGGATCCGAATATCTAAAACATCTTCATCGAACCAAAATGCCGCAAATGGCGCACCAAATCGAACTTGAGAGCCATAATAATCAGTAAACATTTTTAATTTTTCAGGATCTTTGGGTTCAGCGAACGGCAAATCAATTTGAACTTGCGGTGTAGATAGCCCCATCATTTTGTACAGATCACGGATGAATTTATACGTTCCAGAAATTTCCGACTGCGCCAATAATGCACCCAGTGGTGCATACACATCTTGCGGTTGATAACATAAGGCCACTTTATGCTGACTGATTTGCAAACTCAAACGCCCAGTTAGATGCGTCAACTGTTGAAAGCGAATTCCCTGATTTAAAGCTTGGCGTAAAGTATCACTGGTGACCAATAACATCAGCAACGGGCCATAACCCGCCAACGTATAATGCTGACCAATAAATAAACCTTGCTCAGGTTCTACATCTTTACCAATGACTTTCAGTACATCCCACTCCAAACTCGGATGAATCACCGAAGTAGGATCGAGTGCATCGACACGCAGCCCGATAGTTTGCAAACGTTGATCGACATCTACGCCTGCTTTACGCATTCCTTGTACTAAATACATCAGGCTTAGAATAGATCGTTTCATAAATCGTAAAATGACATTAAATTTCTTCTTTTTTACTACAAATTTGCAATTATGAACATTGCCGTTTCGATCAATTTTTCTGTCACCTCAATCATATTGTTCTGGTTATGAACTCAAGTATGCTTAGCCTGTAATCTCGCTTGGAATTAAAAAAATGATGCAGGAAGCGCAAACAAAAACAGTGCAAACCCCAAAAGCCAATTCTGAAATACATACACAAATCGCCATCATCGGCGGTGGTTTTGGTGGTATTGCTATGGCGATCCGACTTTTACAACAAGGCAATCAAGATTTTCTGATCCTCGAAAAAGCCAATGATTTTGGTGGAACCTGGCGTGAAAACCGCTACCCTGGCGCTGCCTGCGATGTGCAATCACATATGTATTCACTTTCTTTTGCACCCAAAACAGATTGGTCAAAACGTTATGCCGAAGCACCTGAAATATTTGATTATATCCAACACGTCACCCGTGAATATAATTTAAAACAATTCTGTCGCTTTAATAGTGAAGTGCTTTCAAGTCGATACAATGAATCAACCTGCGACTGGCATTTAGAACTCAAAGATGGTGTTAAAATTACCGCTCAATACGTGATTTTTGCATCTGGCCCGCTACATGTCCCGCAAATTCCACACATTCCGGGCATTGAAAAATTTAAGGGTAAAGTGTTTCATTCTTCGCAATGGGATCATCAATATCCATTAGAAGGTAAAAAAGTCGCATCGATTGGTACAGGCGGCAGTGCCATCCAATACATTCCAGAAATCGCACCACAAACACAGCAACTGTATGTTTTTCAGCGTACCGCGGCTTGGGTCATTCCACGAGATGAACGTAGTTATCATGGTTTAGAAAAATCATTATTTAAAAAATATGATTGGTTTCGAAAAATTCACCGCGCTCGCCTGTATTGGACCAACGAATCACGTGTCGTACCAATTGTTAAACCAACCACCATGAAATATGCGCAAAAACTGGCAGAACTGTATATTAAATACCAAGTCAAAGATGCTGAACTTGCCAAGAAACTAACGCCAAACTACATCATGGGTTGTAAACGCATTTTAATTTCTAATAAATACTTTCCAACGTTTAATCGACCTAATGTGGAATTGGTCAGTGATGCAATACAAGAAATCACTGAAAATGCCATTATTACCAAAGATGGAAAATCCCGTGAAATCGATTGTCTGATCTATGGCACAGGCTTTATTACCGATCCAAGAATTTATTTAAAATCATTTAAATGTATTGGTGAAAATGCTCAAGAACTCAAACAAGTTTGGCAAGCTGGCGCAGAAAGTTTTTATGGCATTTGCACCAAAGGCTTTCCAAATCTATTCCAATTATTAGGCCCCAATACCGTACTTGCGCATAATTCAGTGGTATTTATGATTGAGGCACAAGTCGATTACATCTTACAAATGATGCAATTGGTTTCAAAATCTAATGTTCAAGCCATCGCTGTCAAAGATCAGGTGCAAGACCAATTTAACACTCATGTACAAGACATGCTTGATGGCACGGTATGGCAATCAGGCTGCGTAAGCTGGTATCAACAAAATGGCGGTAAAAATTTTGCACTGTGGCCAACTTATACATGGAAATATTGGCTGGCTACTCGAAAAATAAATCCAGCTGATTTTCGACTCCTAAGTAAAACAAAATCTAGTCATGCAGCTTAAGCAATAACAGGTCATAATAGGCAGGTATTCATTATCTGCCTATTTTTTATGCAATCTTTCTGGCTGATTTTCCAGCTCTTGACCTGTTTAGGGCTTGGTTTTATTCTTGCACGTCGCCTACCCACTTGGCTTGAAAAAATCGCCTTTAAACTCCTGCCGTACTTTACTTATATTTTGTTATTTGCGATTGCGATCGAATTTTCTGAAACATTACACACTATTCCAGCACCTCTGCAAATCCTCTCTTCATCAGTACTTATTGCACTATTGACCTCAATGGGTGCTTTTATTTGCTGCTATATTTTGTTTAAGCTTTTAGGCTATAAACCCAGTCATGGCAAAGTGTCCATGCAGTTAGTGACAAGCTCACTCATCAATATTAGCTATGCTTTTATTGCATTAGGTTTAGGTTATGCTTTTGCCGAAATTGCAGCACATTTTAGTCTTCAGCCACATATGAGTACTTGGGATCTACTTTTAGTCTTCATGTTTCTGATTGGGCTTGATCTCGCCTACTCACCGCTCGATCGTTCTTGGTTAAATTGGAAAATTCTACTTGTTCCACTCGGCTGTATCGTCGGTTCACTTTTGGGCGCTTTTGCTGCTGCCTATCTATTGCCACAAATCAGTTTGAAAGATTTGATTATGTTGTCACAAGGCTACGGTTTCTATTCGATGACAGGCATCGTCGTGACTGAATTAAAGAATGCGCATCTAGGCAGTATCGCGCTGATGAATGATTTATTCAGAGAAATTTTTGCGATTGTATTTATGTATATTATTGGCTGGCGCTACCCACGCTCTGCAATTTCATCTGCGGGTGCAACAGCTATGGATGTCACCCTACCCATGGTCAAACAAGCCTGTGGGAATGATTTTATTCCACATGCCATGGTCAGCGGCTTTATCCTTTCTGTACTTGCACCAATATTGGTGAGTATATTGGCGGCTATCTAACCCCTCACCTAAATCCTCTCCCAAAGGCAGAGGACTTTCTCTCTCCCTTTGGGAGAGAGTTAGAGAGAGAAGGTAAATATTAAAGTGTCGCTAAAATATCTTTTAAAGTCTGACGCATATTGTCCGATTTGGTAATCGGACGACCAATCACCAAATGTGTAGAACCATCGAGCATGGCTTGTTTAGGTGTCACAATTCGTTTTTGATCATCAGCAGCAGAACCCGCAGGACGGATACCCGGTGTCACTAAAGCAAACTCAGCACCCAAAGTCTCACGCAGCATTTTTGCTTCTTGTGCCGAACACACTACACCATCTAAACCACTTTCTTTCGTTAAAGTCGCAAGACGTTTCACATGTTCAAAGGGTTCAACATCTAAACCTAAATCCGCAAGATCTTCACGGCCCATCGAGGTTAATACCGTTACTGCAATCAGCTGAGTGTTATAGTTACCCGTCTTTAAACGCTCAACACAGGTTTCCATCATTTTACGACCACCTGAAGCATGAACATTCACCATCCACACACCCATATCCGCAGCTGCACAAACTGCTTGCGCTGTAGTGTTTGGAATATCGTGGAATTTTAGATCTAGAAATACTTCAAAACCTTTATCATGCAATGCCTTAACGACACTTGGACCCTCATGGGTAAATAACTCTTTACCAACCTTAACTCGACATAATGCAGGATCTAACTGCTCTGCAATTGTAAGTGCGTCATATTGGCTTTTAGCATCTAGTGCAACGATGATACTCAAGAGACTTACCCTTCATTTTGACAAAATTAGTGCATTATAGATGGATTCAACTTGATCAGAAAGTCATAAAACTCATGTTATTTGAAATGATTAATTTGAATTGAGTTATCTCATTATTTTATTTGAGATAAGCGTTTTATTTTTTCAGCCCATAAAAAAACACCCCGATGATCCACCGGAGTGTTAAATATAAAATTTAAATCTACTCATAAAAGTAGTTAATTTACTTCTAAAACCCAATTATAACGGGTTAGAAGGACGCTCATTCGCATCAATATCTAAAACTGTCTTTTCATGACGCGTATGTGCAGCCGCTTCAGCAGCAGCCAGTTGAGCAGTTTGAATTTGCTCTTTGCGTAGGCGGTCAATATCTTTACGTAGACGTTTAATTTCCCAGTTATTTTGAAATACTCGAAATACTTGCACTGCCAATAAAAGACCTAACACCAAACCTAAAGACAAGGTTAATAGCAATAAAAGCCCTAAACGCATTGCAGGCACTTGTGTAAATAACAAATCGACTGAAAGTTCAGTTCCGTTTTGCAGAACCAAAGCCAATGAGTATCCAAATAGAACCAGTAAAATTACGACCAATACGTAACGCATAAACACCCCTAACAATGTTTTGAATTAGTTTGCAGATTCGTTTACCGCATCACGTAAAGCTTTACCAGGTTTAAAGTGCGGTACAGCTTTTGCTGCAACTTCTACTGATTTACCTGTTTTTGGGTTACGACCCACACGTGGTTCACGGTGATGTAATGCAAAACTACCAAAACCACGGATTTCAATTCGGTTGTCTGTAGATAACGCTTCGATCATTTGATCGATCATTATCTTAACGGCCTCTTCCACTAAGGGTTCAGCTAAGTGTGGGTTTTTAAGAGAAATACGCTCTATTAAGTCAGACTTATTAAGTGCTTCAGTAGTCATCTGCGACCTCTTTAATTATCAAGCTACCTAGGATCAGTTTCCTGATAATAACCTGTTTAAATACAAAACGGTAGCGTAATAATCACTTACTACGCTACCGTTACAGTAATTGTGTAAAAAATATTAATTAATTTACATTAATAATACAATTCAAACACTTACTTAGTGGTTCATTTGAGCTTTGATCAAATCACCAATAGTCTTAGGACCATTGTCTGAAGATGCTGTAGCTGTCTTGTTCAAGTTAGCTACCGCTTCTTTTTCTTCAGCTTCGTCTTTCGCTTTGATAGACAAGTTGATAGAACGTGATTTACGGTCTACGTTGATGATTTTAGCTTCAACTTCTTGACCAACTTCAAGGAACTTAGTTGCATCTTCAACGCGGTCGCGGTTGATTTCAGATGCTTTAAGAGTCGCTTCAACTTCGTCAGCTAACTTAACAGTAGCGCCTTTAGCGTCAACTGCAGTTACAGTACCTTTAACAAGCGCACCGCGTTCGTTAGCAGCTAAGAAATCGTTGAACGGATCGCTGTTCATTTGTTTGATGCCAAGGCTGATACGGTTGCCTTCAGCGTCTACTGAAAGGATAACCGCTTCAACTGTGTCACCTTTCTTGTAACGACGGATAGC
Source organism: Acinetobacter sp. YH12027 (assembly GCF_013420085.1). NCBI lineage: Bacteria > Pseudomonadati > Pseudomonadota > Gammaproteobacteria > Moraxellales > Moraxellaceae > Acinetobacter > Acinetobacter sp. YH12027. The sequence goes on along the minus strand of NZ_VOYW01000027.1, from coordinate 23,899 downwards.
TTCTTCGCCTTGTTCGTTCCAAGAAATGTCAGACAAGTGAACTAGACCATCGATACCGCCTGGTAAACCGATGAAGATACCGAAGTCAGTGATTGACTTGATCGTACCTGAAACTTTTTCACCTTTGTCGTGTTCTTTAGCAAACTCTTCCCATGGGTTAGCACGAGTTTGTTTGATACCAAGAGAAATACGACGACGCTCTTCATCAACTTCAAGAACCATAACGTCAACTTCGTCACCGATCTGAACAACTTTAGATGGGTGGATGTTTTTGTTAGTGTGGTCCATTTCTGAAACGTGTACTAAGCCTTCAACGCCTTCAGCGATTTCAGCGAAGCAACCGTAGTCAGTTAAGTTAGTTACACGAGCTTTAACGATAGAACCTTTAGGGTAACGGTTCATGATCGCTAACCATGGATCTTCGCCTAATTGTTTAAGGCCTAAAGATACGCGGTTACGTTCGCGGTCGAATTTAAGTACTTTAACAGTAACTTCTTGACCAACTTCAACAACTTCTGAAGGGTGCTTGATACGTTTCCAAGCCATGTCAGTGATGTGAAGAAGACCATCAATACCGCCAAGGTCAACGAACGCGCCGTAGTCAGTAAGATTTTTGATAGTACCAGTAACTGTTTGACCTTCTTCAAGCTGAGCAAGAAGAGCTTCACGGTCAGCTGAAGATTCAGCTTCCATAACAGCACGACGAGATACAACAACGTTGTTACGTTTAGCATCTAGTTTGATTACTTTAAATTCTAACTCTTTACCTTCTAAGTGAGTAGTATCACGAATAGGACGAGTATCAACTAAAGAACCTGGAAGGAACGCACGAACTGGACCGATGTCAACAGTGAAACCGCCTTTAACCTTACCAGAGATAACACCAGTAACGATTTCGCCGTCTTCAAAGATTTTTTCAAGTTTAGTCCAAGTTTCAGCACGTTTCGCTTTTTCACGTGATAAAACTGTTTGACCCATACCGTTGTCAAGAGCTTCAACAACTACGTCAACAGTGTCGCCAACTTGAACTTCAAGTTCACGTTGTTCATTTAAGAATTCAGCGCGGTCAACAATACCTTCTGATTTAAGGCCAGTGTCAACTGTTACCCAGTCAGAGTCGATATTTACTACAACGCCTTGGATGACAGCACCCTTTTCAACGTTGAGGTTTAATTCGCTTTCTTCAAAGAGGGCTGCAAAAGATTCGGTCATGATATACCTAGTAAAGTCAGCGGTCTTGGATCAGACAAGGCCGGTTTAATTAAGCGTCTACATAGTCCGTATAAGACTGATCAAGCTATGCTTCTGCTGAAAATTCTTTAGTTTGCTAATTGCTGATCGATGTAATTCGTCATCAGCGTGAATACTTCATCAATACTCAAAGTTGAACTATCAATGAAATAAGCATCTGGCGCAGGCTTGAGTGGAGCGACTGTGCGTTCCATATCTCGCTTATCACGCGCTTCGATATTAGCTAAAATGTCGTTTATTTTAACATCCACGCCCATAGCCTGCAACTGATTTACACGGCGCTCCGCACGGGACTGAGCAGAAGCCGTTAAATAAATCTTGGCTTGGGCATTTGGAAAAATCGTTGTTGCCATATCACGGCCATCTGCAACCAAACCAGGTGCTTGGGCAAAGGCATGCTGACGTTCCAAAAGCGCAGTTCTAAGTGCAGGAATTGCAGCAACTTTTGAAGCAAACTCTCCAACTCTCTCAGTACGGATAACTTTTGAGACATCTTCACCGTCTAAAAGCACCGAAACACCAGCTTCATTTGTCACAAATTGTATGTCTAAATTTGTTGCAATTTTTACGCATTCATCGAGCTTTGAGTCTAATGCATCAATTAAGTCTTGCTTATGCAATGACAATCCCAACAGACGATATAACGCGCCTGAGTCGAGTAAGTGGAACTGATAATGTGCCGCAATTTTAGCTGCCAATGTTCCTTTACCTGAGCCACTTGGGCCATCAATTGTAATGATTTGAACTGTCATTGCTCTTCCACTTTTGTTTATACGGTTTTTGCAAGTTTTGAAAAACCAATTTTAATCGCTGACTTCAGTTGCGCAAGGATTAACTGACTAACGAATGGCGCACGCGCCTGTAATTCAATCGTATAAGTGACTAAAGTACGCGCAGCATCAATCGCTTCGAATTGAATCACACCCAAATGATGTTTCACCAATGGGTTTTTAATAATTTTATATTCAATGCGTTGGTTTGGCTCAAGCAAGGTTATTTGCTCTTGTAACGGCTTCACTGGCCCAAAGCCCATACGACGTACAGAACCTACGCCATCAGGACGTTCAGGATCCGCTGAATCTTTAACGCGCACCACTTGAATCGGCGCAAAAGCCACGTTATAGGTCGAATGTTTTGAAAGCAATTCAAAAACTTGCTCGACCGGTGCATTAAATTCTTTTTTTACTTGAATGGATTTCATGGTGTACCCTATTTTATTTGACAATATTAATTGTCAGTAGAGTTTACTTGATTTTTTAAATTAAGTTCAGTCAAAGTGGCTTTTTCCTGTAACTTCATCAGTCGTTTTTGTTCACGACGCATTTTAAAAAAATCACTTAATTGTTGGGAGCATTTCTCTTGTAGGCAACCATGCTCAAACTCAAAGATATGATTATAGTAGCCTGAATTTAATAATTGACGCGAACTGACTAAAGAACCTGCTTTAGGCTCAGTCGTTGCAAATACCACACGCTTAATTCTCGAATGTACCAAAGCGCCCACACACATTGTGCATGGTTCCAAAGTTACATATAAGGTTGCGTCGTCGGGTAAACGGTAATTATCGATATTTAAACAAGCTTGACGCAAAGCTTGTACTTCCGCATGTGCGGTTGGATCTTTCAGAGAAATCGGCGCATTAAACCCTGCACCTATGACTTGATTTTGACTCACAATGACTGCGCCTACAGGAATTTCTTGCAATTCGGCAGCTTGCGCAGCTTGCTCGAAAGCAAGCTGCATCCAATGCTCATCACTATGTTGGTTTTGTTCAGACATCAATTAACTAAATTACACCATACTGTCTTAACAGTGCATTCCAACTGTCAATATTGGTTACAGGAGGATAGTCAGCCAAAATCCCTTTAAGGGAAAGGTCTGTACCTTTTTTCCACTCTGGGGAGAGATCTTTATCAACAAGACGTGCACGCACACCTTCCACAAAGTCCGCATGACGAATTTTCCACTCTGAAATTTGAGTTTCTAGTTCAAACACTTCATTCCAAGAATGCACTTTTTTCCCCCACTGCCACAATAACCATGTTAATGCTGCGGTTGCAGGTGAACCTTTTTGCAGATTTTCACTGGCTTGGCGTAGCCAATCACTGCGTGCATCGCTTAAACCAATAATTGATTCATAGTCATGTTCAAAATTGTGCCCACGGCACACACTCTGAATCACATCTAATGAATTTTGTAATGGGCCCGGCCCCACAGGACGATGCATACTATTTAAAGTGTCATCAATGGCACGGAAATCGCCCGCTGGATAATGATCCCAATCAATATTGATGACAGTTTCAAGTACGTTATCACGCTGTGCATCGCAAATGTGGGTTGCCCAGCCGATACCATAAGCACCTGCTGCGGTCATAATCGAGCCTGTTAATCCCGTAAACAAACCAATAGCACCACGGTCAGCTAGGAAACGCGTCGCACCTACATCTGGATACAAACCGATATTAATTTCAGGCATTGCTAAACGCGAATAAGGTGTCACCAAACGGAAAGGTGCGGCCATAAATAGACCTAAACCACCGCCCATGACATAACCTTCGCCCCAAACCAAAATCGGCTTTGCATAGTTATGCAGCAGCAAATCTAGGGCATATTCTTGTTCAAAGAATTTATTCGCCGTTTCAACTTCATCATTGACCACCAATTGTCGCAATTTGCGTACATCGCCACCTGCACAAAATGCTTTCGGCGTAGTGGAATCCAACCAAATCGCTTTAACAGCATCATCATGTTGAAAGTCCTGAAAGACTTCAAGCAATGCTGTACAGATAGATTCATCTAATGCATGAAGCGATTTTGGGCGATTCAGGCGAACAATGCGCCAGCCCTTTTTCGCTTCTTCCACAATCAGATCTGGGTGATAATTTTTTGAAACGGGAGAATAAGTCATGCGTCCAGCTGCCAGTCTATTGGCTCAATGCCATTTTGTTTAAGATAATTATTACTTTTTGAGAACACCTTACAACCAAAAAAACCACCGCGGTTTGCAGCCAAAGGTGATGGATGCGCGGCTTTTAGCACCAAGTGCTTATTTTGGTCAATGCGTTGTCCCTTACGCTGTGCATATGCCCCCCATAAAATAAAGACAATATGCTCACGTTGTTCATTTAAAACATCAATCACATGGTCTGTAAAATCTTCCCAGCCACGTTTTTGATGTGAAGTTGGTTGCCCAGCCTCAACAGTCAGTACCGCATTTAAAAGCAAAACACCTTGTTCTGCCCAGCGTGTTAAGTCCCCATGTTTTGACACTGGTACCCCAAGGTCGGTATTTAACTCATGGAAAATATTACGTAAAGAAGGTGGTAATGCAACCCCCTTTTGTACCGAAAAGCTTAAACCATGTGCCTGATTTGGCCCATGATACGGGTCTTGGCCTAAAATCACCACCTTTACATTCGCCATAGGCGTCGTGTTTAAGGCATTAAAAATCAGCGGATTCGGTGGATAAATCACTTTATCCTGTTTCATTTGTTGTAGCAGAAAGTCTTTTAACTCATCCATGCGGGGGCTAAGCAAAAACTCACTTAGGGCATATTTCCAGCTAGGCTCAAGCTGCACTTTAGCGAGTTTTGCTTGTTGCTCTTCTGTTAAAGACATCACTGTTAACCAATCCTAATAAAACCAAATATTTACTTAAATTCTAATTTGTAAATCAACTGCAGGGTTTAAAAATTTTTGACCCTGTTTTAATTTTTCATACATCTGAGTATCGTTCCATTCCGACTGAACCTGTTCGGAGAAAACGATTTGATCTAACTGCAACAGCCCCATTTGTGCGTTGTCGATATCTTCTAAAAAGCTTTGCGCATAGCCTGTGTCCGTCTCATGTACGATCACAGAATACACTTCAACATCACCCTCACCATTTTGAGTTTCTGTTGATTTTAGAACTTGTTGTGCCAAGTAAAAGAAGATCCGTGAAAACTGTTCTGCTGAAGGCGATACGGGTAGTTCAACCCAACGTGCGCTGAACTGCTTGCAGGCACGAATATACTCGGCATCATCATGTTGCCAAAAACAAATCGCATGATCAAAACTGTCAAATAAGTCTTTAATAACCCCTTTGAGCAAACCGAAATCGTAAACCATTTGTCCATGGTCAAGTTTCGACGCTTTGAGTAATAGTTCGACTTTATAACTGTGTCCATGAATGGAACGTTTGCAGCGGTCTGACGTGCAATTACGCACGATATGCGCGTTTTCAAACTTAAATAACTTACGAATTAACATATGTCGTAATGCAATCAAATAATCTATGGGTTCTCAGAGATTATAATGCAAAAGTCTAACAAGAGGCATTAATTTTGCTGTTCAGCACAATTGGGAAAAGGCATCATGAAAATTTAGCGATATTTAAGACCTAAAATGGTGCCATACTGCGAAAAGCCACATATACATCTTTATCTTTTCGCACTAACTCACTGGTAAATTGACGCTTTCTTTCATTTAAAATAATTTCAATTTGCGCTTTAAAATAGTTCGACTGCACACCCAATTGTGAGTTTAAAACTTCTCGATTTTCTGTGCTCACCTGTGCAAATGGCTCCATTGCCCATAAATCATTGATATTTTCAAAATGTTCAAATTTGGCAGCTTTTTGTTGCAAAGCTTGTTCGACTGCATTGACATCTAAACGATCATCCATGGTTGCCAACAAAAATGCAGGAGCGGTATTAATGTTTACCGTTGTTTCATGCGAGGGCAAGCTACTCACATAGGGTGCAATCAGTTTATATTGAGCACCTTCAAAACCACGGACTGATTTCAACTCTTCCACACTATGAAATTTTGCATTTGGCGGTAGTGCCGCATTATTTAAACCACGATAGTACGCCAGTTCAGCTCCCATCGGGCCAGAGGTCTCATCATCTTCATCTTGCCAATCGATCACAGCTTGACTTAATTCCGCGGGTAAACCAACACGCTGCAATATTTTTTCAAACCATAACTTTGCTTTGTCATTTACCACACCCTCCTCTGAAACCAAACTATTGAGGTTAAATTTGCCAGATTCATCTTGGAGCACACCTGCAACAGTTCCACCTTCCACTGGAAAAGCAGGCATGGGCTGAGCCCAATTTTCTTGTAAATGATCCACCTGCCCTGCATTTTCAGCATCATTTACCAGAAGTTCGGCAAAAAATGCTTCGGCACTTTTCGCATATAACATCGATTGATTTTGGCGCATCACGTAGGCGGTATTTTCAGAAGTATTGGCTTGTTGTTTTGCGATGCCTGCTGCAACAATGGTTGCCAAAGCCACCATCATCAGGATGGTTAATAAAGCAATGCCGCGTTGCTGTTTCATAAGCAACTCCGAACTTCAAATGACCCCACAACCTGACCGTTAACCATTCTTATTTTTATCCAATAAAAAATCAGTATTTAACAAACTGAATAACCATTCGTAGTTTGTCCCATCAACTGTGAGTTGCATCCTGATACCCCGCGGTAACAGTTGTATGGTTTTTTCATTATTCAAATCAGCGGCAGCATCTGGCCAATTCTCTAACTCATTTGGATTGAGTACCGTGATTTTAAATTGCTCTACATTATCTAGTAACACACTCGAATCTGGCTGATCATGCCCCGTTTGGTTTAGATTTTTAAACTTTAGCCGATACAATTTTTTTTCATCAGCTTTGTATTGATATTCCACTCGCTCATCAGGTGCAATACCCTGATTTAATGGGTCAGTGACACCAGTCTTACTGAAATTAAATCGGCCATTTTGCAACACCAGCGCTGGTTGAATATCTCCATTAATATTGGCAGTTAAAGGCACAGCTTGTACCGTGTCTCTGAGTATCTGCTGATGGGCATCTTGCAACTGACTGAGCCGTGCCTCATGGGTTGCGTTTCGTTCTTTCACTTTCGAGACATAATCAAAAACCTTCCAGCCCAATGCAGATAGTACTGCAAAAATGGCAATCGCAACCAAAAGTTCAACTAAGGTAAATCCTGCTTGATTCTTCATTCCTTGCTGTACAAGCACAGGCATATCTTGAGATGTACGTTTTTTTCTAGTTATTATTTTCATCCAACGGAGCCTTATAGTTAAAGAACACCAAACTGCTAATCCCTGCTTCAACATCGCCTGTTTCAGCATTCATCAAACTCACTTGGATATCAATCCGTTGTACATTTGGACTAATGGTGGCTTGGGCTTTTTTGTCAATTTGCCATTGTTCGCCTTGTTCAGTGACTTGTTTTGATGCAGTACCCGTCATCCATTCACGATTGATTTCCATCTTAGCGATTTCATTCAGCGCAACGAATTGTGCTTTATTTCTTAAAATTGCGTGTGCTGTCGACTGTGTATATTGCATCGCAACATTAGACAAAGCCATTGTCGCAGTCGCAAAAATCGCCAATGCCACCATGACTTCAAGTAGCGTAAACCCTTTAGCCCGCATTGACTTTCCCTAAATGATCAATTTCGATTTCATTACCAATGGCACGTTCTTCAAAATAAAACTGTATACGTACAGGCTTTACTTCACCGTTGCCCAACCATATCAACTTGGGTGCATTGGTATTTAACAAATCATCATTATTGGCATTTTCATACTGCTGATCTAAAGGCTGAATCGTAAAAGAGACATTTTCAGGCAATACTCGGGTTTCAAAGTCTTTATAGTTTTGCCATTTATTATTCTGATTTAAAATACTATTTTCTACACGTTTTTGTTCTGGTAAATATTCTTGTACCGCATAGCTTTGGGTATTGACATCCGTTCCAGCTTTTTGCTGTAGGGCCAATATCAATGCTTGATCATTTGCATCGCGTAAAATTCGTTTCAGATCCATTACAAACACTTCACGTGCCTGCATGGCTTTGCGTTGATCTGTCCCACCGATATTTAAAAGCACCAATGAGGCCATAATGCCCATAATCACAATCACCACCATCAATTCTACGAGGGTGAATCCACGAACCGATGATGGTGATGCACTTTTCATAAGCAGCCTTTAAGCGAATTGAGCAACCGCATGCACTTGTTTTGGTAAGGCCAAGGCTTGATCAATATAAGCAACCCGCAAGGTGTCTCTTGAACCCAAATAACGCTGATAAAAACTAGAGTTCAAAATTGCTGCGGCGCCATGTGTAAGTGACCAAATCGAAGCAAGATAATCACGTACTGGCATGCTACTTTGAATCGACTCCAAATAACGCTCAGTCATACGAATGATCAATCGTAGGCGTTGTTTGCGCACTTGATATAGTTCACTAAACAAGTGCTGAATACCCACACCCGTTGTCGATAAACGCTCTTCAATTTGGTGAAACAACACTGTACGTTCTGGGTGATGTAAGTGATGCAACATAAAGAAAGCAAGGTGTTCAGGAAAAGCTTTATCGGTGTCTTTAATCATTTCCAATAACATGCGTTCATTACGAATAATGAGCAACATATATAGTTCATCTTTACTTTGAAAATGTTTATATAACGTCCCTTTTGCCAAGTCGAGTTCTGCCGCTAGCGCATCTAGTGTCATCCCTGCTTCGCCATTTTCCAATAGCAGCTGCTCTGCCACTTGGAAAATTAATGCCTCTCTTGCTCTAAACTGAGCTTGACGATCCATCTTCACCCTATACTCTCTTACTCTTATATCAATTCAAATTATTTACTTAAGATTGAGGAGATTTTCAAAGTTTTGCATTGTAATGAAAGCCATCTCTTCAATTGACTTATCATATACATCACTTAAGGCTTTGGCTACATAGGGAACGTATTTTGGTTCATTAGACTTTCCTCTATAGGGCATCGGTGCAAGGTATGGACTATCAGTTTCAATCAGCACTCGATCCAATGGTACTTGCTTGGCCACATCACGCAAATCTTGTGCATTTTTAAAAGAAACAATGCCTGAAAATGACACGTAATATCCACAATCTAAGACAGCTTTTGCCGTTTCCCAATCTTCAGTAAAACAATGCAAAATACCGTGAGTAGATTTCTCTGCACGGATAATATCCACCGTATCATGCTTTGCAGAACGGGTATGTACAACCACCGGTTTTTTTACGGCTTGCGATGCGTGAATATGACGGGCAAAGCATTCTTTTTGCTCTGCAATAAAGTCTGTACTATGAAAATAGTCCAGCCCTGTTTCACCAATCGCCCAAACCTTTTCAGCTTGTGCTAATTCAATGAGATATTCTTCTGTTGCCCGAGCCATCGTTGCAGGATCTTCACATGGGTGTACCCCAACGGAATAACCTACATCGGCATGACGTGCAGCAATTTTTGAAAGTTCGATATGGTCATCTAGATCAACCGAGATACTCATAAATTTTGAGACCCCGGCTTGACGAGCCTGATCCAATGCAAGATCTAAATTACCCTCATAAGGGCTTAGGTCGAGCATGGTTAAATGGCAATGGGTATCTACAAACACAATATGTACCTACAAGTCTTCACAGTTGTAACTACATAGTGTAACTTCTACGCCCCTCAGATTTAAGCCCTGCAAGTAAACGTTCTGCTTCTGTTTTAAAATAAACGCCTTTTTCGCCGCTTAATTGAATCCCAAAGCCTTGTGGTTTAATACCATTTTGCTTTTGCGAAATCCAAATTACTTTTCCTGTCAAAGGAATTTTTATACTTTGTTCAGGCAAAGTCGCCAATAAGAAAACCTCATCACCCATTTTCACAGCTTGCTTTGATGGTACAAATAAACCGCCACCAACGACATAAGGCATGTAGCTCGCAAAAAGTGTTTCCACATCTGGAATATTAGCGTGAACGATCCCGCCCATACGTGGTTGCATGATGTTTCCCCTTAATTAAACATTCATCAGTTTGATGCAAAGCTCATCTACGACCAGATTCCCCTGTACGTTCTGCTCGATGAACCGCTTAGACTGCTGTAATTCTGTATAAATCCCAAAGAGTGTTTCGAGCGAATATTGCTCTGCCAACACCCCAAAATCCAAATCTATATTTTTTATGGATTGATTTAGCTTGACACAAATTATATCGGACAACAAGTATTCAAACATTTGACTAAAATCACTAAAACTCAGAGCTTTATTCCACTTGGTCGCAATTGCCATCGGCATATTTTTTTGTGTCACAAGTTTTTGCCAATCTTGTAGAAACTCTTGGCGCATATTTAGCCATTCACTACTTGCCAATGAAATCGCTTGTAATGGCATTTGACTAGCTAAGTTCATGAGAACTTTGCGCTGGGTTTCACCACTATCGGGCAAATGCTGCTGTAAATATTGCTGTGATTGTTCCGGTTCAATACGATCCAATGCATAGTGCTGCATTCGACTGCGAATGGTTGCCGGCAATTTCAAATAATGCTCTGCCAATAACATAATCACAATCCGCTCGCCCGGCTCTTCCAATGTTTTCAGCAATGCATTTGATGATGCAATGTTTAATGCTTCAGCAGGCTCAATCAACACAACTCGCCAACCGTCTACGGTTTGCTGTACAAAAGGCAATAAATCACGAATTTTCTCGATTTTAATTTTGGCGTTTTGCTTTTTATTGTCTTCATCTGTACTGATATGGACAAAATTTGGATGTGTATCTGACTTTAACCACTGGCAACTCCCGCACTCACCACACGGCTCAGTTCGCTCATCACGTTTTTGACACAGCACCCATGCAAGAAATTGTTTTGCAAATGCCTCTTTACCACAGCCTTTTTTGCCATACAAAAGCACGCCATGTCCCAATTGTGGAAAACGGCTGGTTAATGTATTCCATGTATTTTTCTGCCAAGGGTACACTTGCGCCACAATTTCATTTTGCATAAATCGTTTAACCTTATTCGAAGTTCGAAACATCCATTTGGTTCAAACGATCAAGGTCAGCTTGAGTATCTACGCCCGGTGGAAGGTTCGCTTCTGCCACAGCAATGGCAATACGGTGACCATTTTCCAAAACGCGTAATTGTTCAAGGCTTTCTAATTTTTCCAGCACACCCATATCCCAAGTGACATATTCTTGTAGGAGTTTTACGCGGTATGCATATAGGCCTAAATGACGATAAGCCTGATCATGCAAGGTTTGTTCAGCTTGCTTTGCACCATCACGGTCATAAGGAATAGTCGCACGGCTAAAATACAGCGCTTGATTGTGCTTTGACATCACCACTTTGACGATACTGTCACGTTGAAACTCATCTAGACTATGAATCGGCTCACAGAGCGTCGACATCGAACATGTCGGTTGATCAACAAGTAATTGTGCAACTTGTTTTACCAATTGAGCGGGAAGCAAAGGTTCATCACCTTGCACATTGACAATAATGTCATCACTCGCCCAACCTTTGATGCATGCAACTTCACTTAAACGATCTGTCCCTGATGGATGCTCTGCAGAGGTCAGTACCACATCAACCCCTTCTGCACGACACACTGCTGCAATACGCTCATCATCTGTAGCGACACAAAGATCATCGAATCCTGCAACTTTTTTGGCTTGATCGACCACACGTAAAATCATCGGACGACCATGAATTTCAAGTAAAGGCTTACCCGGTAAACGTGAACTTAAAAAACGTGCAGGAATAACAATATGTTTCATAAATTAAATGCCTTCGGGAAGTTTCAGACCCAGTTTTTTCAACTGCGCATGCAAAGTTTCATAACACGCAGGTGACAACACTGCATCTACAGGAACAACCCATATTTCTCTTTTAAAATCTGGATTATTTTTGAGGATCGCTAAAATTTTAACTGCATCTTTTTCAGTGGTAATGATGGGATTGGCATCTTCAAACTGCAAATCACTCAGTTCATATTCATAATGATCTGGGAATTCATGACATTGAAATTGATGAATCCCCATGTTTTCTAGGGTTTTATAAAATCGTTGCGGAAAACCGATACCCACTACGGCATAAAAATCTTTATTTGCATCAAATGTCGTCACAAGATCTTTATTGAGCAAATAAGGCTGCGCCGCTTCTAGGTGCATATTCAGTGGAGAACTTGGATCTGCTGAATGCTCAATGACCGTTCCACTGGCAAGGCGCTTTTTCGGTTCACGCAAATAACCTTCAGGTAATAATTTTTCATTGCCTAAACCACGGTTATTATCCAGTACGATCCACTCCAACTGGCGTTGAAGCGCCCAATGCTGCAAACCATCATCACAGATAATCAAATCCAATTCATGCTTAGATAGCAGCAACTCAATACTTTGTTGGCGATTTGGACCGACCGCCATCGGCACACCTGTAGACTGAACGATTAAGCTCGGTTCATCACCCACGATTTCAGCCGTCGAATCTAAATCCACATAGGCCGGAAATGGTCCTTGACCACCATAGCCACGACTAATCACACCAACACGCAGCTTTAAGCTATTTAAATAACTAACCAAGTGAATGAGCAAAGGGGTTTTACCACTTCCACCGACTGTGATGTTACCAATGACCATGACTGGAATGGGCGCTTTATAGCTTTGCTTTATACCTGATTGATAGAGTTTTTTATTGAGTAAAAAGCCGCCACGATAAAGCCATGACAAAGGTCTAAACACAACGAGCCACTTTGCCTGTTCATTCCAAGCATCCTGAATCAATTGTGTAAAAGACATGACTTAATTTTCCTCAAAATTACGCTGATGAAGTTGGTAATATGCACCACGTTGTGCCATCAATTCCGTATGCGAACCTTGTTCAATAATACGCCCTTTATCCATCACCACAATACAGTCTGCATTTTCAATGGTCGATAAACGATGCGCAATCACGATCGTAGTACGATCTTGCATCGCAGCGTCAAATGCTTGCTGAATGAAAAATTCAGATTCGTTATCGAGCGCACTGGTCGCTTCATCTAAAATTAAGATCGGTGCATTTTTCAAAATCGCACGAGCAATTGCAATCCGTTGACGTTGTCCACCAGATAGATTTAAACCTTGGGCACCCAATGGTGTGTCATAACCTTGCGGTAAGTCCATAATAAAATCATGTGCAAATGCAGCTTTGGCAGCAGCAATGACTTGTTCATCTGTTGCATGCTCGAGCTGACCATAAGCAATATTTTCACGCACTGTACGGTTAAACAAAACCACTTGCTGATTGACCATCGAAATCTGAGTACGCAAGCTATTGAGCTCTATGTCGTGAATATCATGCTGATCAAGCAACAATTGGCCTGAGGATACCTCTTGGTAACGCACCAACAGATTGACCAGTGAGGTTTTACCTGCACCTGAGCGCCCAACCAATGCAACAGTTTGCCCTGCATTCACTTTTAAATTGAAGTCATGAATCGCATGGTGACCATCGGCATAGATCAAATTAACATTTTTAAATTCGACATCACCTTTCAAAGCAGGCTTCAGCGTGCCGTTATTTACTTCTTCAGGCATATCAAGCAATTCAAAAACTGAATAAGCTGCTGCCATGCCTCGTTGTAGTTTTTCATTGACATCCGTTAAGGTTTTAATCGGCTTACTCAGCATACCTGCGGCAGTGATATACGCTACAAACTCACCTGCTGTTGTATCTTGTAGAATCTCTGGGCGTAGCGCGATATACATCACGATACTGAGCGCGATCGACATAATCAGCTGAACAATTGGGCTATTGAGTTGCTGCACCACAACCATTTTTAAGCCGCGGCGTAAGTTCTCCATTGAGCTTTCATAAAAACGTTTTTGTTCATAATCTTGCCCTGCAAAGCCCTTCACTACCAAGTTGCCTTGTACTGTCTCTTGCACCACATGGTTAACGTCACCCATGGTACTTTGTACTTGCATGGATAATTTACGCATGCGTTTCGACGCTTTACGAATGATCAGCCCAATAATTGGGCCAAAAATTAAAATACATAGAGTTAAACGCCAGTTGGTATACAGCAAATAACCCAATAATGCGATGGTAATCAGACCCTGTTGTACAATCGTTTTCAGTGACTCAGATGATGCTGCCGTCAACTGTTCAACGTTATAGATAATTTTTGCAGTGATATGACCGCTCGAATTATCTAAATAATATTGCGAAGGCAAACGCATGAGTTTTGCGAACACTTGCTGACGAATATTAAAGATTAAGTTTCGAGAAATCACTGCGGTAAAGTATCCCCCCATGAACAAACCGAGTCCACGGAAGAACATCAATAAAACCACCAAGAGTGGAAATAAGGTTGTAAAGCTTTGATCTTTGTTTTGAATGGCTTCAATAATGCGTTCCAATAATTTTGCGACAGAAACTTCTGTCGCAGCATTAATACCGAAACCAAGCAAAACCAGCAGGCCGATTCCCCAAAAAGGTTTTAAATAACTTAATAGGCGTAAATAGACCTTAAAATCGTGCTTCACTAATAACCTCGAGTTGGAACTTTAGTACTGATGTTGACATTCACAAATCCAAGTTGACCTGCAACATCCATCACCCGAATCACATCTTGATGTGTTGCTTTTGCATCTGCGGCAATCACAAACATTAAATCACGACGATCATTGGCTGTCTGTTTAATTGCAGTATTCAAATCAGAAACTTCTTTACTGGCCAATGACTGACCATTGACAGAATAATGGCCTGATGAATCCACCACAACTTCAATTTTTTGATCATAGTTTTTAGGTGGAACACCTTGTGCATCTGGCAAAGTGAGGTTCATTCGACTCATCTGATTAAAGGTAGTCGAGAGCAACAAGAACACCAAAATAAACATCAAACAGTCAATCATCGGTGTGAGGTTGATATGAATATCTTCAACCTGACGACGTTTAAATTTCATGCGCAGTCTCCACTCAGCTGGCTTTCTGAATGTCCTGACTTTCTACTTCAGGTGTTTTTTTATAAAACAAAGCGGCATGAAATAATGTCGACTGCTGTTCTAACTCAGCCACATATTCCTGAACCAAACGTTGGAAATAACGATGCGCAAATAATGCAGGCACAGCAATTAACATACCGGCAGCAGTGGTAATCAAGGCTTTAGAAATACCCGGCATCATCAACACTGGATCACTATTGGTACCAATATCAATCATTAAGAATGCTTCAATGATACCGATCACCGTACCCAACAAACCTAGTAACGGTGCAACAGCGCTTAAGGTGCCCAAAAAGTTGATATTTTTTTCTAAATAACCAATTTCTTGTGACGCTGTGACTTCCATTTGCGCACGTGCATATTGCTCGTTTTGATCTTTACTGGCAAAACCTGCATCCAAGACACGACCCAATGTACTTTGCTGTAAAGTTGGACTTTGCTTTAGCTGCTGCACCACATCTTTCACTGATGTGTTCACATTCATCATCAAGTCTTTTGGCAACACCATTGATTTTTTTAAACGAATAAAACGCTCAATGGTAATGGCTACCGTAAAGATCGAACAAATGACGAGCGGGATCATTAACCACCCGCCCGCTTTGACTAATTCCCACATTTGATTTTCCCCAATAAATCGAATTTAAAAATTATTCAGCTAGACAAATATTTAAAATGCCATCTAGCTCTTCAAGAGTATGGTAGCTAATCACCAGCTTGCCTTTCCCTTGTTTATTATGATCAATTTTCACGTCTGCACTGAAACGATCAGAGAGACGTTGTGTCAGTTGTTGAATGTCTGATGAAACAATTGGTTTAGCTTTTTGTTGTTTTGGTGCATTCAAATCACGAACAAATTGTTCGGTTTGACGTACAGACATACTTTTTTCAATCACCATTTCAGCAACTTTAAGCTGATCTTTGGCTTTTAACGTCAAGATCGCACGTGCATGCCCCATATCGAGCAAACCTTGCTGCATAAAGTCTTTGACTTGATCCGCTAAAGACAAGAGGCGTAGTAAGTTACTAATCGTGGTACGTGCTTTACCTACCGTATCGGCAATCTCTTGATGACTTAAACCAAACTCGTCATGGAAGCGTTGTAAAGCCATGGCTTGATCGATTGGGTTCAAATCTTGACGTTGAATGTTTTCAATCAATGCCAAGGCAATTGCCACTTGGTCACTCAAGTCACGAACAATGGCTGGAACTTCAGTTAAACCTGCAAGCTGAGCCGCACGCCAACGACGCTCACCAGCAATAATTTCGTAGGGATGCTTTTCATCTTCTACAGGACGAATGACGATTGGTTGCATGACGCCATGCTTTTCAATCGATGCAGCAAGTTCTTGTAAATCTTGTTCTTTAATGAAACGACGCGGTTGATACTCGCCGCGTTTCAATAAATGCACATCAATTTGTTTTAACTGTCCATGATCTAAAGCTTTTGCTTCGAGCTGTAGTTTTTCTTTTTGAATTGAGCCGAGTAAGGCATCCAGACCACGACCTTTAGCCAGTCCGCGTTTTTTTACGGTCATGCTTTAGTTCCTTTTTTTACTTTGGTTTTTTTTAACATCTCAGCTGCCAAGTTCAAATAAGCAACTGCACCCTTCGAGCTTTTTTCAAAATAAATCACTGGCAAACCGTGCGCAGGCGCTTCAGCCAAACGAATATTACGCGGAATAACCGTGTCATAAAGTTTCTGACCGAAGTATTGTTCAAGCTCAGCAGACACATCACGTGTTAAGGCATTACGCGCATCGTACATGGTACGAAGTACACCCACGATCTCTAGATCCGGGTTTAAAGCTTGCTGAATACGGTCAATAGTTTGGGTTAAGTCAGCCAAACCTTCCAAGGCATAATATTCACACTGCATTGGAATCAGCACCGCACGTACCGCTGCAAGGGCATTGACAGTGATCAAACTTAAACTTGGCGCACAATCGACAATAATATAGTCGAAGTCTTTTTCAACACTTGCCAACGCTTCACACAAAATAAACTCACGACCGTCTTGATCCGCAATCGCCAGTTCAACACCGGCCAAGTCACGGTTTGCACCTAAAACTTTATAGCCCACTTCCGCTTTATATATGGCGGTTTCAATCGGCACTTCGCCGAGTAAGACATCTGTGACTGAATACAGCAAATCATTTTTTTGAATGCCCGAACCCATCGTGGCATTGCCTTGTGAATCCATGTCCACAAGTAAAACTCGTTTTTTTAATATGGCTAAAGATGCAGCCAAGTTCACAGCCGTTGTGGTTTTACCTACGCCACCCTTTTGGTTTGCAATCGCAATAATTTGAGCCATGGTAACCCCAGTCCTTTGAAAATTTTAAATACGTTTAAGAAAAATTAAATGACGTTGCTCATCAAGTCGTGGAACTTTTAATGCAACGATATCAATCTTGAAATCACTTTTCAGTGTTTCAACTTCTTCTTCAGGAATTAAGCCTTTCATCGACGCGATAATACTTTGCGCATGCATATACGGTTTAGACGCATCCACAAAATCCGTTAACGATGCAAAAGCACGACTGGTAATCACATCAAACTGCCCCAGTTCATTAATGCTGTCTTCATTTTCGACACGTGTTTGTACCGCAATGACATTTTTTAGTTTTAAGTCAGCAATAAATTGTTTTAAGAATCGAATTTTTTTACCGTTGGCATCTAAAAGCACACATTCACGTTCAGGCTGACACAGTGCAATGATCATGCCCGGCATGCCACCACCCGTACCGATATCCAATAAACGACCTACAGGCAAATCATTTAGGATACTTAAGCTATCCAATAAATGCTTAACTAACATTTCTTTAGGATCACGAATAGCGGTCAAGTTATACGCTTTGTTCCACAGCACTAGGGCATCTTGGTATTTCAGCAATAGATTTAATGCTTCTTCACTCAAATCTAAGCCAAGCTTTTGACTACCTTGCTTTAAGTCTTGAAAAAAAGGATGCATAAAGAAGACATCTCAATAAAAATTAACTGAAGTATACCGATTTCTAAGCCGTGGAACAGCAGCTAACGCTTAGCGAATATGCACTTAATCGTACATGCCTTGGCGAATCTGTAGATCTAGATCACTTAAACGCTCAGGTGTGCCAACATCAACCCATGCAGTTTGCATTTTCTCTGCAGAAATTTTTCCATCCAACATAGCTTCTTTCAATAAAGGTGCGAGCGGACGCTTGCCCGCTTCCAATCCATCAAACATATTTGGATGAATGACCGCGATCCCACTATAGGTGAGTGCCTCGCCTGCATGTTCTTGCTCAAAGGTATAACTACGCCCTGCATCCAAGATAAAATCACCCTTTGGATGTTGCGTTGGATTAGTCACATAAACCAAGTGTGCCAAATCATCTTTTAGCTCAACATTGAGCAAGGCTGAAAAATCGTAAGTCGTCCAAACGTCACCATTGACTAAAATAAACGGTTCTGTCCCAAGCAAAGGTAAAGCATTAATAATGCCACCAGCTGTTTCCAAACCTTCCGCTTCACGTGTCCAACGAATATCTACACCAAACTGCGAACCATCACCCAAAGTACCAATCAGGATATCTGCAAGCCATGCAGAATTGATGATGATTTCAGTTACGCCAATTTTTTTTAGCTTTTCTATATGCCAAACAATCAGTGGTTTTCCACCCACTTCAAGCAACGGCTTTGGCTTATACAATGTTAAAGGGCGCATCCGATTTCCGAGACCCGCCGCTAAAATCATGGCTTTCATTATGCAACAACCTCATAAGTGCCGTATTTGGCTTCAAATTTCGGCAATACTTTAGCCTGAATAAATTGCATAAAAGGTTGTAATTCTGCATACGGTTTACTTTCTTCGAGTAAATACCACATCACGCGCGGCAAATCTTTGAGATAACCCGACTTACCATCACGCTCAAATAAGCGCACAAAAATACCTAAAATTTTGATATGCCGTTGAATCGCCATGAGGTCTGCGTCTTGTTTGAATTGCTCAAAGCTACGACCTTCTTTTGCCGATGCAGGTAGCAAATCATAGAACGTCTTAAACCATGCATAAACGCGATCTGCATTCCACTGCACATAGGCATCACGTGTAATAGAAATCAAATCATAAGTATCTGCACCAATCACAGCATCTTGGAAGTCAATCACACCCTGATCTTGCTCACCATCAAGTACCATCAAATTACGGCTATGAAAATCACGATGCACAATCACTTGAGGCTGAGCCAATGCAGCATTGGCTAAGATAGCAAAGGTACGTTTAATCAGTGCCGATTCTTCTTCAGTAGGCTGCACTTGTAGAGATGGCAATAACCAATCGGTTAACAGCTCCATTTCAGAAATCAGCTTTTCATAGGTATATGCAGGAAAATGAGCAGTACCATCAATTGACTGTAATTGAATCAACTGTTTAAAACTTTGAGCATAATGTGCGTCTACTGTTTGATCATTCAACAACGTGGACAATAAAACATCACCAAAATCCTCTAACAATAAGAAGCCTTGATCAAGGTCTTTGGCCACGATATGTGGTACACGCACGCCATGTGCATCAAAAAATTCATCAATCGACACAAAAGGACCACAATCTTCTTTTTCTGGTGGTGCATCCATGAGCATAAATGTTTTATTATTCAATTTGATTCGTGCATAACGACGGAAGCTTGCATCGCCTGCTAAGAAGTTAATTTCAAATTGATCTGAATCGAGTACAGATGAAATCCATGTTTGTATCAATTGTTCACGTTGTGTATTCATTTGCGATAAATTCTAATACAGGCTGAGTTTTTAAAGTGCTAAGTGTAGCTACTTATCAACTTTTTCTCTATGATGCGACAATAATTAATTGCGATTAAGCATACCTGGTTAATGAGACAAATGAAGCATCAGTTTAAATTTAATCCTTTAGCGACTGCGATCTTAACCCTTCTATGTGGTAGCTCGTTACCAAGCTATGCAGCACCTGTTTCAAACCCGTCCACGGATGACGATACAGAACAACTCAAACAAAGCATTTCAGAAGCTTATCCGGGGCAGCAGTTCTTCGAACAATATTATGTCGATAAGTCTGCACCTGAAGCACAGATTCGCAACACCAATCAATTAAGTTCTGCATTTTGTACTGGCACGTGGATTACCCCTGTTGCGCCAACGACAAAAGCGGTCGCACCTGAAGATGCAACCTCTACCATTACCGCTGACTATGGTCATTTTGACCCGAATGGCGACTCCATTCTTGAAGGTAATGTTCTGATTGACCAAGAAGGTCGTCAAATTCGTGCCGATCAAATCAAAATTGATAAAACCCAAACCTACGCCAATGCTTCTGGCCGCGTGCAAATGGCGCAGTCTGGGCTAATTTCTCAAAGCGATTCAATTGATTACAATTTAAAAACCCAACAAGGTGATTTAAATAACAGTTTCTTTATTGCTGAACAGCAGCATGCGCATGGTCGTGCTGAAAAAATTTCGCGCACTTCAACAGAAACCCTAGAATTAGAAAATGCGGTTTATACCACTTGTCCACCCGATGAAAAACCAACGTGGAAAATTCAAGCAGACAAAATTAAGCTGAATCAAGAAACTGGCCGCGGTGAAACCAAAGGTACAACATTATATGTAAAAAACGTACCTGTGATGGCTGTGCCCTATTTCAACTTCCCGATTGATGACCGTCGTACCACTGGTATTTTGACCCCGAGCTTTGGTTTTACCAATGACGGTGGTATTGAGCTTGCAGTACCTGTATATTTAAACCTTGCGCCAAACTATGATGCTACGGTAACACCACGTTATATTGCAGACCGTGGCGCAATGATGGAAGGTGAATTCCGTTATTTGACCAAAAACTTTGGTTCAGGGATGGTGTGGGGTGGTTATTTACCATCCGACCAAAAGTATGACGATCAAGATCGTAAAGACTTACATTTCCTCCATAACTGGAAAATTAACGATCAATTCACGACAAATTTAGAATATAACTATGCATCTGATAAAGACTATTTCTCAGATCTCAATAATAATCCAAACTCAAAAACTGACCTGAACTTACGCCGTGCATGGGAACTCAATTATAAAAATGGTATCCCCGGCCTAAAAGCACAGCTTAAAGTTGAAGACTTCCAAACACTGGATAAAACTGTCAGTGATGAAGACCGTCCGTATGCGCGCTTGCCGCAATTCCTACTGAACTACAAGACTGGTAATCCGCTCGGCTTACAGTACGAATTTAACAACGATACAGCATATTTTAAAAAGAATCTGCGTGGCGATAATATTCCGCAAAACAATAGTGATGCGACAATGTATGAGCCAAGTGGTGCACGTATTTATAACGACTTTAGTGTGCGTTATAACTATCGTACTCCTTGGTCATTTGTGATTCCTGAAGCAACGATTCGTAATGTCAACACGATTTACGATCAAGACACCGTTAATGCACAAAACATTAGTTCATCAAATGAAAGTAAGTCGGTCGTTGTACCGCAATTTACTTTAGATGCGGGTCTTGTGATGGAGCGCGAAGGTCGTTATCTACAAACTTTAACGCCACGTTTCTTCTACGCGTATTCTCCATACAAAAACCAAGACACTAACCCAAACTTTGACTCAACCACAGCATCAATTAACTATGACCAGTTGTTTAGCCCGCGTCGTTTCTACGGTAATGACCGTTTAGAAGACAACAACTTCGCATCTCTAGGTTTAAGCTATAGTTTATTTGATGATGTAGGTCTTGAGCGTTTAAAAGCTAGCGTTGGTCAAAGTTTCTATTTTGAAGACCGCCGCGTCACGCTAAACAACGTCTCTGATAAATTTGATACCGAACGCCATACTGGCCCTGTCGTGAGCATTTCTAGCCAGCTATCTGACAGCATCAGTGTCAATGCCAATTCTGCATGGATGGCGAATGGTGATAATGCTCAGCGCGATATTCAAATGTATTACACAGGAAATAAAGGCAATTTATACAATGTCGGTTATTTCTATCGTAAAGACATTCCGAACCGCCAAGACAGCTATGACCAAGCAGTAGCATCGTTTATTCAACCTATTCACAATAACTGGCGTATTATCGGTCATGCACAATATGACCTCGACAACAGTATTGCGCGTGAATATTTACTTGGTGTGAACTACGAGTCATGCTGCTGGGGTGTTTCAGTTTATGGTCGTTCGTACTATAACGATTTAGATGATGTAACATCTTCAGATGTTAAACCAAAACGTGCCATTATGGCGGAGTTCACCCTAAAAGGTTTAGGTGGCTTCAACAATAAATTAACCTCTTTGCTTGAAAACCGAGTGTTGGGTTTTAACAATATTAATCAATCTTGGACAGAACGTTAATGAAGACAAAACAGTTAAAACAAATTTTTAAAGCGTCAGCTTTGGCACTTTGCCTATCGACTTCTGTATCTGTATTTGCTGCTGCGCAACCTAAAGATGAAATTGTAGCTGTCGTTGACAATAGCGTGATTCTTCGTAGTGATCTTGATCAAAGCATTGCCGAGATCACTCACCAACTTCAAGCAAAAAAACAAACCGTCCCACCGACCGAATACTTGCAGCAACAAGCTTTAGAACAGCTAATTACGCGCCAAGCACAGCTTGAACAAGTGAAACGCTATAACGTCAAAGCGGATGAAAAATCGCTCAATGAAGCCGTACTTAAAGTTGCAAAAGACGCAGGTTCTCCAAGCTTAGAAGCATTTCAGCAAAAATTAGATGCTGTTGCGCCAAATACCTATGCTGGTTTACGTGCACGTATCGCTGAAGACATCGCGTTACAACGCCTACGCCAACAGTTAGTCACTTCTCGCATTCAAATCAGTGACCAAGATGTGAAAAACTTCTTAAGCTCACCACAAGGTCAAGCTGCGCTAGGTAATCAAGTCCACGTCTTACATGTACGCGTTGCTAGCAGTGATAATGCCGTTAAAATCGCTGAAGACATTCGCAAAGAACTGGCAGCAAGTAACGATGTTAAAGCGATTACCAACAAATACAGCACCAAAGACATTAAAGTTGACGGTGCAGATATGGGCTTCCGCAACTTATCTGATATTCCAGATGAACTTGCTGCACGTGTAGCACCTTTGCAAGTCGGTCAAACCACTGAACTGATTTCAGTACGTGATGGCGTTCATGTTTTAAAATTGGTTGACCGTAAAGGTGGCGAACAAAAAGCCATTGTTCCACAATACCAAACTCGCCATATCTTGATTCAACCTTCTGAAGTGGTGAGTCCTGAAAACGCAAAACAAATGATAGACAGCTTGTATAACCGCCTGCAAAAAGGTGAAGATTTTGCTGTCTTGGCTTCAACATTCTCGAATGACACCGGTTCTGCTGCCAATGGTGGTAGTTTAGGTTGGGTTAGCCCAGGTGTTATGGTTCCAGAATTTGAAGCGATGATGAAATCAACAGCGAAAGGTGAAATCAGCAAACCTTTCCAATCTCAGTTTGGTTGGCACATCCTGCAAGTAACAGATACACGTCAACAAGACATGACACATGAAGTACAAGAACGTATGGCACGTCAGATTTTAGGTGAGCGTCAATTTGACACTGAACTGGACAGCTGGTTACGTGAAATACGCAACAATGCCTATGTTGAAATTAAAGACCCTGCTCTAGATCGTAAAAAGAAATAAGTGAATAAACAAAAAACCAGCTTCGGCTGGTTTTTTATGTCGATTCTTATCATTATTCAGCGTTGTAGTAATTATTAGTTGTAGTAGATCTCTTTCATAAATCAAAAAACGATCTTCTTTTTGGTTAATATTTGCACTCCGGATTTCTTAGCATTCGTGCATAATCTGCGGATGAAATACATCGATTCAAACAAGCTTTCTGATCCTCAGT
>NZ_VOYW01000026.1:0-51722 GCF_013420085.1 Acinetobacter sp. YH12027 | reverse complement strand
AAATGGTTGAGTGATGGGAGAGAATGTTCAAGAGTGGATTCTAAATGTTCAGATAAAGACATAAAAAAATGAGCGTATTCACATACACTCATTTTTACTACATTTTACTAAAATTTGCTTAACTGACAGGCATTACCTTGTTAGGGGCTTTTTAGGCGATTCAGATTAGTGATCTGAAGCACCTGAGATACCAATACCAGTTTGTGAACGTACATACTGTGCATCGAATGCTTTACGCTCAGCTTGTGCTTGTGCTGAATTATCAGTTACAGAGAACAACCAGCAGCAGATGAATGCCAATGGCATTGCAAAGATTGCAGGACCATTGAATGGGTTAACTGGTGTTTCAGAGATTGCAAATGTATCTACCCAAACTGCTTTAGACAATACAATGAGAATCACCGCAGTTGCTAGACCAACCACACCACCAATCACCGCACCACGCGTCGTTAAACCTTTCCAGAACATCGACAATACAAGCACAGGGAAGTTTGCACACGCTGCTACAGAGAATGCCAAACCAACCATGAATGCAACGTTTTGTTTCTCGAACAAAATACCTAAAATCATCGCGAAGATCGCAAGACCTAAAGTCGCGATTTTAGACATACGAAGTTCAGATTCTGGCGTTGTTTGACCTTTCTTGAATACGTTTGCATACAAGTCGTGAGAGATTGCCGATGCACCTGACAATGTTAGACCTGCAACTACTGCAAGAATCGTTGCGAATGCTACCGCTGAAATGAAGCCCATGAACAAGTCACCGCCCAATGCATCAGATAAATGCACCGCAGCCATGTTGTTACCACCAACAAGCTCTAGCTTGCCAGTTACCGCCATTTTCGCTACATCAAGGAATTGTGGGTTGTTTGAAACATAAAGGATCGCACCAAAACCAATGATGAAAGTTAAAAGGTAGAAATAACCAATGAAACCTGTTGCCACAACTACTGATTTACGCGCTTCTTTCGCATCTTTTACTGTGAAGAAACGCATTAAAATGTGTGGCAGACCTGCTGTACCGAACATTAATGCAAGACCGAGAGAGATCGCATCAATTGGGTTTGCAGCCAATTTACCAGGCCCCATAATGTTTGCAGCTTCAGTTAAAGATACATCATGCACCTTCGAGAAAACTTGGATCGATTGAGAGAACATTTCAGAGAAGCTGAAGCCCACGCCTTTCATGACCATGAATGCCATGAAAGTTGCGCCAGAAAGTAGCATCACTGCTTTAATGATCTGTACCCAAGTTGTTGCCAACATACCACCGAAGATTACATACGCCATCATCAGTAGACCAACGATCACAACCGCAATGTTGTAGTTTAGACCGAATAGTAGTTTGATCAACTGACCTGCACCCACCATCTGTGCAATCAAGTAGAACGCGACAACCACAAGCGAGCTGACTGCTGCAAGGGTACGGACAGGTTTCTCAGCCAGACGGAATGACA
The DNA here is from genome assembly GCF_013420085.1 of Acinetobacter sp. YH12027. NCBI lineage: Bacteria > Pseudomonadati > Pseudomonadota > Gammaproteobacteria > Moraxellales > Moraxellaceae > Acinetobacter > Acinetobacter sp. YH12027. Next base: position 50,265 of record NZ_VOYW01000026.1, on the reverse strand, counting down.
CCACGTCAGATAAGTTAAACTTACCTAAGTTACGCAGACGTTCAGCCACCAAGAACAGTACGATTGGCCAACCCACCATAAAGCCCAATGAATACAGCAAGCCGTCAAAGCCTGAACTGAATACCATTGCGGAAATACCGAGGAACGATGCTGCTGACATGTAGTCACCGGCAATCGCTAAACCATTTTGGAAACCCGAAATACCACCACCGGCAGTATAGAAGTCTGCAGTGTTCGTGGTTTGCTTCGCTGCCCATTTGGTAATAAACAAAGTCAAACCAACAAAGATTGCGAACATGATAATCGCATGCCAGTTGGTTGCTTGTTGTTGTGCTTCACCTAAATCTGGTCCTGCCATTGCCATGCTTGACATGAGCAGAACGGGAGCCGCCAGTGCTGTTGCTTTCAATGAATTCCATTTCATCTTAGTGAAGTCCTTTTTCTTGAGTAATTGCTTCTACTTCACGCATTGCTTCTTCGTTTAATGCATCCAACTTGTTGTTTGCAATGTACGAATACACACCACAGAGCAGGAATGACAATACAATAATGCTCAAACCTAATGGCATACCAATCGTGGTTACACCACCACTCACGGATTGCATCAAGAACTCTTTGTTATAGCCCACAAGTAGCATGAAGCCGACATAGACCACCAACATGATGATCGTCAAAGTCCAGCTCAACTTACTTTTACGGCTAACCATTTCCTTAAATTTTGGATTCTGTAGAATTTGTTCTACCTGTCTCTCATCCATAATGTTCTCCTTACGCCGAACCTTGGCGCGCAATTTTCTAATTCGAATTATTTCGAAGCTAAACTTACCAATGTTCCTTATCTCTTGTAATTTAGACTTTGGTCGTTAAATTTTGAGCAATAACCTCCCTAAGCCTATGGATGCGTTATCATTAAGCGAGAATTAATATGCTGCAGGCTCTATGAATAGTTGGCTTATCGTCGGGGTATTGGCCCTTTACATCGCATTACTCTTTGTATGTGCATTCTTTGGTGAAAAGCATGCCAGCAGGCTCAGTACTCGCGGCAGAATGCTTCTCTTTAGTCTAACTTTAGGGGTGTATTGTTCATCTTGGACATTTTATGGCGCAACGGGTGCCGCCGTTCGTGAGGGCATTATTTTCCTGCCAATTTATCTGGGACCGCTGCTATTTGTTGCGCTCGGCTATGATATTTGGCGACGTTTAGGGCGTGTCCGTCAGCATCATGCCATTTCATCGATTGCCGACTTTGTAGCTGCACGATATGGTAAAAGTGGTCCCTTAGCGTCATTGGTCACGATCCTTGCCGTGATTGCCATTATTCCCTATTTAGCCTTGCAGCTACGTGCGATTGCCCTAAGTGCAACGGTCATTTTAGAACCGACCGCTGGTCTGACCGGTACCACCAACAGTGTGCTGTTTTTGACCGGTGTATTGGCGATTTTGGCGATGATGTTTGGGACACGACAGATTGCCAATACAGAACAGCACGGCGGCTTAATGTTGGCTGTGGCATTTGAGTCTTTCGTCAAGCTGTTTGCACTACTTGCAGTCGCATTTTTCTTTGTTTTTGAATCACCTGAAAACATGGCGCAAATCAGCCATGACATCAACACTACCTTTAAAGATGTCCAGCTCAAAGGTGTGCCAGAAAGCTTTTGGATTCAAACATTATTGGCTGCTTTAGCGATTATTTGTCTACCACGTCAGTTCCATGTCGCGGTAGTTGAACTGCGAGATGAAAAGCATATTCGTGGTGCTCGTCGTTGGTTTGCCATTTATCTGATTTTAACCATTATCGCGATCATCCCGATTGCCAGTTGGGCGCTGCATGCAGCACCTGCCTACTTGGCAATTCCCGATGTTGCTGTGCTCTCACTGCCTTTAAGTTATAACCAAGACTGGTTGACCTTACTGGCATTTCTCGGTGGTTTTTCAGCTTCGACAGGTATGCTGTTGGTGTCGTCAGTGGCCTTGTCGATTATGCTCAGTAATGACTTGATCATGCCTGCACTGTGGCGTACACGCTTATTGTCACGTCATGACAAACGCCTACCACTCGTACTGAAATTCACACGTCGTGTGTGTATTTTAGCTGTCATGTTATTGGGCTTCTTGTTCTTCCATTTCTTCAATGACATTGACCAATTATCGGTATTTGGCCTATTGGCCTTCAGTGCTGTGGCTCAGTTTGCACCGGCATTAATTGGTGGTTTATATTGGCGTGGCGGAAGTAAGCAAGGGGTATATGCGGGTCTGTTGGTCGGTTTTGGCATGTGGGCTTATACCCTGTTATTACCAACCGTATTGCGTAGCCTGCCTGAACAATTTAAAACATTTACCGAAAATCTTTTAAGTCAGGGTCCGCTAGGCTTGAGTTGGTTACGTCCTGAAGCACTGTTAGGGTTTGAATCTTTCGATCCACTTACCCATGGCGTAGTTTGGGCACTGGGTTTAAATATCACCCTCTATATTTGGATTTCCCGCGTCTTCCGTCCAAGTGTTGCCGAGCAAATTCAGGCCGAAAGTTTCTTTTATTATGAAACCAAGCCCCTCCCGGCTCAAAGTACATCAAACGACATCAGCTATATTCACCATGATGTGGCACGCTTAAAAGTAGGTGATCTGATTACTTTGGCAAAACGCATTACCGGTGAAGGTCCAACTATGCGCGCCTTCAACCAGTTCTGCGCACAAAACAATGTCGTTTTGAATGAAAATAGCAGCGCCAACGGCATGTGGTGGCGTTTTACCGAACAGTATCTTGCCGGCACCATCGGTGCGGCATCTGCCCGTACCCTACTCACCACAGCCATGGTCAATAATGGTTTAGCACTCGGTCAGGTCGCAAATATTCTTGACCAAGCCTCACAGTGGCAGCGCTTTAACCAAAACCTGATCATGACCATGATCGACCATATGACTCAAGGTGTGTCCGTGGTTGATGAAAATATGTGTTTGGTGGCATGGAATAATCAATACCTCAAACTGTTTGATTATCCAAAAGACATTGTCTATGTCGGTTGCCCAATTTCAGACTTGATTCGTTATAACGCTGAACGCGGCGAATGTGGTCCTGGTTCAGTCGAAGAACATGTGCGTAAACGTATGCATTGGATGCAAGTCGGCAGCGCACACGAATTTGAACGAATTCGTAAAGATGGTCGTGTAATTCAGATGCGCGGGAACCCGATCGAAGGCGGTGGTTTCGTCACGACCTTTGCCGATATTACCGCATTCCGTGAAAATGAAGCCTTGCTTGAAGGGCGTGTACAAGACCGTACCCAACAGTTGGCAGATGCCCTGTCCGAACAACAATTGGCACGTGAGCAAGCCGATAAAGCCAATATGTCGAAAAGCCGCTTCATTGCTGCTGCAAGCCATGACTTATTGCAACCGATGCATGCTGCTCGCCTTTTTAGTACCGCCCTCGAGCAAAGCGTACAAAATGACGATGATCGTAAAACGCTTCAGCAACTAGATCGTGCGCTGCATGGTGCGGAAAGTATGCTCTCTGCCCTCTTGGATATCGCACGACTCGAAGGTGGAACCATTCAACCAAAACGTCAGCCTTATCCGCTGCATGACTTACTCAGCGATCTTGAACTGCAATTTAAATCGATTGCGGCACAGCGTAATATCAAACTGACCGTACATGATGCTCAGTTCTGGATTGACACCGACCCACAGTGGATTCGTCGTATTATTCAAAACTTCGTCAGCAATGCCCTACGCTATACGGCGCGTGGTCGTGTTGTGGTGGGTGTGCTACGTTCAGCACGTCCAGGACATATTCGTATTGGCGTTTGGGATACAGGTCCAGGGATCGCGGAAGAACAGCGCATTAAGTTGTTCCAAGAGTTCGAACGCTGTGGACATACCTCTCCTTGGGGCGAACAGGGCCTGGGCTTAGGTTTAGCCATCGTGCAACGCATGACCAGCCTACTCGACTACCCAGTGCATGTGTTCTCAGAACTTGGTCATGGTTCGTGTTTTATGATTGAAGTGCCTGTGGTCGCTGCGCCAAAAGTGGTCGCTGCACCGACTCAAGCGGTTCCGCTGAAGACCAAAGCCTATAAGATTCTGTGCTTAGACAATGATGAAACCATTTTGGAAGGGATGTCGACCTTACTGACCAAATGGGGCTATCAAGTCTTTAAAGCCACTGAACCTGAACAGGCCATGGAGTTGATTCAACAAGAAAATATTCAAGTTTGGTTGGTTGACCAACACTTGAATAACAACAAGATCGGTCTCGACTTTATTTTAGATAACCGTCAGGAAAATGTCCCTGTGGCGCTGATTACCGCAGATTCTGATCCTGAACTACCGCAACGTCTAAAAGAGTTAAACATCGTCTTACTGAAAAAACCATTGAAACCGGCTTCACTGCGTTCATGGTTATCTGGTTTAAAAATTTCAAATCAGTAGCGTTGTTACAGGACATCGCTCTGTGAAAAGTAGCCCATTTCATTCACATGAAATGGGCTTTTGTTTACCTTGCTTTTACTTAAACTTACCTAACTGGCAAAAAAATTTGTCTCAACGGCAAGACCATTCAAAATAGCCCCGATATTTCGTCTATTTATTAGCCATAAATATCAAATTAAGATTGCCTATGGCAAAAGATATCGAATGCGTGAGTGAACACTTGTACACTTAGTTACAATTAAAAATCTATTTGATTTAAATCATATTTTTATAACCAAAAATAAAAACTAAAACTTTAGTCGTATATTTAGCTGCGGCCGTTCGTTTTAAAAATATTCATAAGAAGTTGATCAGTTTCAAGCCAATTCAAGAAGCGTCATAACTCAACACTTGAGAAGCTGATCTCCCCCGCATATTAGGAGTGATCTTGTGAATATTTCAGAAACAATGCCGCATGGTTTTGATCAAAATCTACAGTTTCATCGTCAGTATGGTGCCAATGCCATTTTGCCAGAGATCGATTGGCGTCAGCTATTTAAGTTCAGCAAATTAAGTGATGTGCAAGTCGAAGCGTTGGAAACACTCTATCGCAGTGCCGTTCCTCTCGCGTTACAAGTGTTTGATGAACTGAATTTTGATGTCTTTGCGCCGAATGCCTACAAACCTCAAGGCCTTGGCTTATTCGATCGACTGGCAGAGCAAGAAGACCTACTGCTGCAAAATTTAGAAGCAGAATCCAATGGCTTGGGTTTGGACACCCGTCATCAGATTTGGAGCATGCTACTGCGTGGTGGTGCGGTTTTGGTGTTTAAAGCGTGGCTCGGTAAAGTCAAAACCGACAAAAACCAGCTGGATAAAACACAGTTTGATGAATTATCTGATTTACTATTTATTAAAACAGCGCCATTTGAATTGGCACAACGTTTAAATGTCGATGCCAACTCCAAGCAAGACCATATCTTCCTGATGTATGACAATGATGTTTATCTGGACCGTTTTAACAGCTTAGAAACTGCAGCCCTATTTGTGGATTTGGGCGTTTATGATGCTGCCTTTTTGAGTTTACGTGATGACCGTGTCGCGGATTATCTCAAAGCGCGCGGCTATGTGTCCGATGAACAAATTGATGAATTACAATGTGCGCTCAACCCTTTGTACTGTACCGATCTGACGCCTAAGCAAGACTATATTGCTTAAGTTATTGTTGAAGTTGTTTATATAAGGTATTAACTGATGTTACGCAGTAACATCAGAAGCACAATTTGATTCAAATAAAAGAACGATACGCGGTAACGTCATCCGCAAGTGTTTGAGACAGGACGACTTCTAATCACAAATGTTTTTGCGATACTTTGAATAATTTGGCGCAAGTGAACGAGTTTTGCGGATGACAATGGTTTTGGGTACTTTTGCCGAAACAAAAGTACCTCCAGCCGAAGGCTGATCCCTTTATTTAATCCCTAGATGTAAGACTCCGTCGAACTGACTTAAAAATCATTTTAAAAATGCGAAATTACTTTTAGGTGCGTAATATCAGTTATTGGTTTAATTCGCATTGTTCTATCGCTTAAACAGCATAAAAAAAGACCTCCACGATGGAGGTCTTTTTTTTTGGAAAAAATCCTTAGATTTTCTTTTCTTCAATATTCAATGCATTAATTGCCAATACAGCTTGAGTTCGGTTTTGTACGCCTAACTTACGGAAAATCGCCGTTACATGCGCTTTAATAGTTGCTTCAGATACATCTAACTCATAGGCAATTTGCTTATTCAACAAACCTTCCGCCACCATCATTAACACACGGAATTGTTGCGGTGTTAAAGACTGAATACGTTCGGCCAATGCTGTTTCATCTGCAGCACGTGGGTCAAAGTTCATGTTGGCAGGTAAATTTGGTGGTAACCAAATCTCGCCTTCTAAGACTTGACGAATCGCTTCACCAATGTGGCTTGGATGCGCAGATTTTGGAATATAACCCATCGCACCATGTGCAATCGCACGTTGGATAATCGACGCTTCTTCATGCGCAGAGACCACAATGATTGGAATCGATGGATATTGTGCGCGAATATGTACCAAGGCAGAAAAGCCTGAAGCACCTGGCAAGTTTAAATCCAATAACACAAGATCAGGCTCAGGGCCATTTTCAAGACGTTCATAGCATTCATTGACTGCTGCAGTCTCATGAATTTGCGCCTGAGGCAAACTATAACGAACCGCCTGAATTAAAGCATGACGAAACAGCGGGTGATCATCAACGATTAAAATATTCATAAGCAACGTGAGAGATCTTGTGCACAATGACCCTATTCTAACCACACATGCTATGTGAAGGATATGCAAGAACTTATTTTTTTGCATTTAAAATGTAGATTTTCACCTAAAATGCGTCTTTTTTCGCATTTTCTATAAATCTTTAAATCTAATCATATTTTCATATAAATTTTATCAACACAGTAAAAATGCTTATATCTAAGCATTAGATGTTGAAATATCAACAGTTTAAAACTTGAAATTTCACGAATCTTGTGGTTTTTCCAACATATCTAAAAATCAGATAACTTTTCTGATTTTCGTTATTTTACAGTGATCCACCCATCGGGATTAATAAAAGGCATTCCGAGAAACCACACTTTTAGGTTTAAAAAATGTCTCAAGTTAATCTACAAAAACCCCTGAATATTGTTGCTGTGTCAGGTGGTCTAAACAATCCATCTAAAACTGAAGCTTTGGTACAAGCCATTGTTGATGAACTCGGTGATGCGACTCCAATCAATGTGCATTTTATTAAGTTTAGTGAAATTGGCAATTTATTAGGTGGCGCGATTTACCGTAACCAATTGCCGCAACGTGTACAAGATGACCTTGCTGCCGTTGAAGCTGCTGATGCACTGATTGTTGGAACACCAGTTTACCGTGCTTCATTTACAGGCCTGTTTAAACACTTCTTTGACTTTGTCGAACAAACTGCCTTGGTGGATGTACCTGTCTTGCTTGCAGCTTCGGGTGGTTCTGAACGCCATGCTTTAGTGCTTGAACATCAACTGCGTCCATTGTTCAGTTTCTTTCAAGCGCAAACATTACCAATCGGAGTCTATGCAACAGATCGTGATTTCACCCCTGAATACACCATTCATAGTGAATTACTCCGTGACCGCATTACTTTAGCTGTAGCACGTGCGCTGCCGATTTTGGAATGGGCTCCAGCCAAAGGTCAGCGTGCTGAAGTGGTGAAAGCCAAGTCTCAACAAGCCAACCAAAACTTGGGCATTAATAAGCAAATCGAGCAAGAAGAAGTCCTTCCTTCTGCAGCTGTTCCAAGTTTGGATGCCGCTGAAGCTCGACTGCATAGTAAAAAGCCAAAAACGCAAGTGGCCTAAACACCACAGCTTAACAATTCGATCCCGAGGGTTTGCAAAATGTCAGTACAAGAAAAAAACATTACATTTGCGTATTGGGTACCAAACGTCAGTGGTGGTTTGGTGGTCAGTAATATTGAACAGCGTACCGATTGGAGCTATGACTATAACGTGCGTTTGGCACAAGCTGCAGAAAAAAGTGGCTTTGATTATGCGCTGGCTCAAATTCGTTTTACCGCAGGCTATAACGCGGAAAATCAACATGAATCGGTTAGTTTCAGTCATGGTATTTTGGCCAAAACCGAAAAGCTCAAAGTCATTGCAGCGATTTTACCCGGCCCTTGGAAACCAGCTCTGGCTGCGAAACAATTGGCGACCATCGATCATCTTACCAATGGCCGTATCGCGATTAATGTCGTGAGTGGTTGGTTCCGTGGTGAGTTTGATGCGATTGGTGAAGAATGGCCCGAGCATGATCAACGCTATGCGCGCTCTGAAGAATTCATTCGTAGCTTAAAAGGCGTGTGGACGCAGGATAACTTTAGTTTTGATGGTAAATACTATCAATTTAAAGACTACACCCTATCTCCAAAACCGGTGCAAAAACCGCATATCGAGATCTTTCAAGGTGGCAGTTCACGTGCAGCACGTGACATGGCATCCCGTGTTTCCGATTGGTACTTCACCAACGGCAATAGCCCTGCTGAGTTGAAAAAGCAAATCGATGATATTCGTGAAAAAGCCAAAGCCAACAACCATCAGGTCAAAATCGGGGTGAATGCCTTCATTATTGCCCGAGATACGGGGGAAGAAGCCCAAGCGGTGCTTCAAGCGATTATCGACAATGCCAATACCGAAGCGGTCAATGCCTTTGGCGATGCAACTCGTGAAGCAGGTGCATCCACCAAAGAAGGCGAAGGAAACTGGGCAAAATCTACTTTTGAAGATTTGGTTCAATATAACGACGGCTTTAAAACCAATCTAATTGGCACGCCACAACAAATTGCAGAACGCATTGTGGAACTCAAAAGTGTAGGCGTCGATTTGGTTCTCTCAGGTTTTCTCCACTTCATTGAAGAAGTGGAATACTTTGGCGAAAAAGTGTTGCCACTGGTTCGTGAACTGGAAGCTCAACAGCAGCAAGTTGTGCAGGCTAAATCAGCATAATTGTTGATGCAGTCACAGCTCATAAAATCAGCATAATAATCACAACCGGCTCACTTCACTTTCCTCCCCTAAGGCTCGGCTTAGGGGATTTTTTATCGCCAGTCCAATTTAAAGACATGCTCTGTTTCTACAAAACGAGCGGAATTGTAAACAAAGAAAAAGCCCGACATCCTGTCGGGCTTTTTCTATATGGATACTTAAGCATGACTCCTGTCTTGCTTCACAGTCCTGATGGTGAACACTTTGTTATTGTTTTATGTTCCGGAACGTCCTGTTCCTGTATGAGTTCATCTTAGGTAAAATTTAAAAGTACGCCTAGCGTCAAAAACTTCGTTACTTGTACGCTTAAGCTGACAAAATTGTGCGCAATCGGTTAACTTAAACCATAGATATTATATGGTTTTTTATAAAAATCGATATTTTTTAAATGGTTTTATCACCAATAGACACCCCGTAATTCCTATGATATTTCCAACAAAACACGAGGCAATAAGCATGCAACTGGTTTGGTTTCGACAAGATTTAAGACAACATGACCATAGCGCACTGTGGCAGGCGACACAGTCTGGTCCAACGATTGCCTTTATTGCGCTTTCTCCTGAACAATGGGCAAGGCATGACGATGCCCCCATTAAAATCCATCGCTATCTTGCCCAACTGGAACTTTTGCGACAGCAATTGGCTGAACTAAATATTCCACTGATTATTCAGCATATTCCCCATTGGTCAGACATCGCCAATGAGCTATTAACCCTATGTACTCAGCTCAATATACACACTGTTCATGCACATATTGAACATGGTGTGAATGAACTTAAACGAGATCGCGAAGTACAACAGTTATTAGAACAGCAGCACATCTCTGTTGAGCTGTACCATGACCGCACCCTGTTTCCTGTTGGCAGTATTCGCAATCAATCTGGACATCCTTATCAAGTTTTCGGTGCATTTAAGAAAAATTGCTACGAAAAATTAAGCATCAGTCTGCCTACTTGTTATCCCGCTATTGAAGCCCAAGCGGCTCTCGAACCGCATCCGCTGTGGCAAAATCAATTTGATTTAACTCCTTTTTATCCCACATCGCTGTTAGCTGCTCAAATCGAGCTTTGGCCGATTGGAGAAGATCACGCACTACAGTGCTTAGATGAATTTATTGAACAACATCTGCATCGTTATGCTGATGATCGGGACTTTCCAGCGCTCAATGCTACCAGTCGAATTGGCATGTATCTCAACTTGGGCATCTTGTCTATTCGCCAATGTCTGCAAGCCCTGTTTCGTGAACAAGGTGGCTATTTCCAGATCGACCACAGAGGGCAACAAACGTGGCTCGATGAGCTACTTTGGCGTGAATTTTACCAACACATTTTATTTGACTACCCGCAGGTATCTCAGCACCAGCCGTTTCAAACCAAAACCTTAAAAATAAAATGGCGCCATGCACCACAAGACTTGGCTGCATGGCAGCAAGGTCAGACAGGCATTCCAATTGTCGATGCAGGGATGCGTCAACTACTGGCTACGGGTTGGATGCATAATCGGGTGCGGATGATTTGTGCCATGTTCCTCAGTAAGAATCTACTGATCGATTGGCGGTTGGGGGAGCAATGGTTTATGCAGCACCTTGTCGATGGTGACTTAGCAGCCAATAATGGCGGTTGGCAATGGTGCGCCTCGACGGGTACAGATGCTGTACCTTATTTTCGGATTTTTAACCCGATCAGCCAATCTCAGAAATTTGATCCGAACGGGGATTATTTACGTCAATGGCTACCTGAACTGGCAGATTTGGATGCAAAGCAAATTCACCAACCCTTTGCCAAAAATCCTCAACTAGAATTGAACTACCCTCAACCGATCGTCGATTTAAAGCAGTCTCGCTTAGCTGCAATTGAAACTTTCCGAGCATTGTAGGCCATTGCCAAGATCGAACTGCTAGGGATCAAAACGCTGTACTGAAATGGTCACTCTAAGGCATAGCCGATCGGTCGTTTTGTCCCTACAATACAGAAAACGCAAATCATTTTAGAGACGCTCACATGTATACAGGCATCGTGCAAGGTTTAGAAAAAGTCTTAGACATTCGTCAAGGCAATGGCTTCACAACCTTGGTGATTTCAAATCATCAGAATTTTTTTCATGATGTCTTTATCGGAGCAAGTGTAGCGATTAATGGCGTGTGTTTAACGGCCACACATATTGATTTGGCAGCCAACCAAGTACATTTTGATGTTTCTGAATTGACCAATCAACTCACCACGCTAAAAGCTCTCAAGGCCGGTGATGAGGTCAATGTCGAACGCTCAGCCAAAGTTGGCGCAGAAAATGGTGGTCACAATCTATATGGACATATCGAAGGCACAGCCACGATCAAAAACTTAGAACATCGTGGGAAAACCTTTCATCTCGATATTCACATTCCGGCAGGCAATATTAAATATTTCTTTCTCAAAGGTTTTATTGGACTCAATGGTTGCAGTTTGACTGTGAACCGTGTTGATCGTGCCAATAGTGAAATTTCAATCGATCTCATTCCTGAAACACTGCGCCTCACTACATGGAAAGATGTCCAAGTCGGTGATGCCGTGAATTATGAAATTGATCAAACAACGCGAACCTTAGTCGATACCTTAGAAAATATTCATCAGCGTTAAAATCGACTGACAGCACATTGCAAAAAGCCTCCCTTTCGGAGGCTTTTTATTGGCTCATTTGCAATATACGTTTAAGAATAAAAACTTGGATCTGGCACTTTGGCTGTGAGCACCCATTCACCAACTTCCTGATATTTATAATCAATCGGATCGTGCAGGGTCTGGGTACGCACATTGCGCCAGAAGCGGTCTAAATTCAGTTTGGCCGTCGTGGCACGTGCGCCCATCACTTGGAAAATATTTTGCGTAATGTACAGCGAACTATTGGTGGCCGCAATTTTGGCTGTTGCAATCGCAATAGAGACTTCTCCACGTTGTTCCGCCGTCAAAGCTTCACCAATCTCCCAAGCCCCTTGCAAACGCTGAACCGCTTTATCTGCCAATAAACGTACACTTTCTAATTGCACATAAAACTCAGCAAAATGCTTTTGAATAAATGGGTCATTCACTGCATTTTCAGCCAATGATTTTGACCACGCCTTTTGGTTTTGAACCGTCTGTTTTGCTGTTTCAAAAGCCCCTTCTGCCACCCCTAAAAACAAATGCACAAAGATCAACTGTGCAATCAATGGACGCAAGCTGGAATACGGCGTACTCAAAGGCCCCGGGTTCAGTAGTAATTCATCTTTGGAAATTTTTACCTGTTCAAAATGACTGCTTCCACTGTCGGTTTGACGTTGTCCCATATTGTCCCAATCGCCGAGAAAACTGACGCCTTCACGTGCTGCAGGAATCACCCCGATCAATAATTTTCCGTCATCATTGAACCCAGAACACAGCAAAATGTCAGAATCCATGGAACCCGAACAAAAACTTTTATCGCCATGAAACACATATTCATGTTCAGACAGTTGCGTCACTGTCGTACGACGGTCCAAAGGGTTTAAGGTGTTGCCCCAAAATAAATGCTCACGTGCAGTCTGTTCAAACCATGGGCCATATTGCTCTGGCTGCGCGAACAACTGTACGGTTGCAATCAATAAATGATGGAAACCATAAACATGCGCCAATGAGCTATCCACTTGGGCAATGGTTTGAATGGTTTTAAAAATCGTCTGCCAATCTGCACCCTGTCCACCATATTGCTGTCCAATGGACAGTGCAAGCAAACCACTTTGACGAATCAAATCACGTTCAGCTTTGGGATTTCCCCCCTGCTTATCACGCTGAGCAGCCGTGGTGGCAAATTCTGCCGCCAGTTTTTGGGCAATATCGATTGGATCTTGAGTCAATGGAGTTGAAGCGTTCATATGTCTATCTGATTATTCTGTTACCGTTTTAGCTTAACAAAGCGCAGGCATTCAGCTTATCTCAATGCCTGCAGTCTATATCTGTAAAATCTATATCTCATGAAATCTAAGTCACCTAAATTCAGGCGACTTATGGCTTGGTCTTTTTATACGTCGTATGTACGGTGGATTAAAAGCATCATGAACATCCCTTCTTCCTAATCAACTTTCCTAAGGGAAAGGACGTTCAATATTGCCTTAATAACCCGTCGTATGAGCGATAGTGAACTTTCATCAGAACGCTATCACTCATGCTCAAATTGCTCTTATGACTTCGGATAAACCGTCACAATCAAATGTTCAACCACTTGAGGTTCTGCCAAGGTCGAAGTGTCGCCTAAAGAGTCCAGCTCATTGGCCGCAATTTTTCTTAAAATTCGGCGCATGATTTTACCAGACCGCGTTTTAGGTAAGGCTGGCGCCCAATGCAGTGCATCTGGCGTTGCCACTGGTCCAAGGACTTTTCGTACCCAAGCCACCAGTTCCTGACGCAACTCATCCGTCTCGGCTGTCCCGGCTTGTAAGGTCACAAAGGCGCAAATCCCCTGTCCCTTAATATCATGCGGCATACCCACCACCGCAGACTCTGCCACAGCATCATGTGCAACCAGCGCACTTTCAATTTCAGCCGTTCCTAATCGATGCCCTGAAACGTTTAAGACGTCATCCACACGGCCCGTAATCCAATAGTAGCCAGACTCATCACGACGTGCGCCATCACCTGTAAAATACGTCCCCGGATAAGTGGAGAAATAAGCTTCAATAAAGCGCTCAGGATCACCCCAAATGGTTCGCATTTGTCCCGGCCAAGAATCCTTAATCACCAAGTTACCTTCTACGGCGCCTTCAAGCTCATTGCCTTCAGCATCAACTATCGCAGGTTGTACACCAAAAAATGGACGCGTCGCCGAACCCGGTTTTAAATCAGTTGCCCCCGGCAATGGCGTAATCATGAAACCACCCGTTTCTGTTTGCCACCATGTATCCACCACTGGACAGCGGCTTTCACCTACCACGGTGTAGTACCAATTCCATGCCTCTGGGTTAATGGGTTCACCCACCGAACCCAGTAAACGCAAACTACTGCGGTCACTTTCTCGGACAAAGGCATCGCCTTCTCGCATCATGGCGCGAATTGCAGTCGGTGCCGTATATAAAATGGTGACATTGTGCTTATCGACAATATGTCCCGTACGTGCCCAACTTGGATATTGCGGCACCCCTTCAAACATCACGGTCGTGGTACCATTCGACAAGGGACCATACAATACATATGAATGCCCAGTGATCCATCCGACATCTGCGGTACACCAAAACACATCATCTTGTTTTAAGTCAAAAACTTCACGGAAAGTACAATTCACATAGGTTAAATAGCCTCCCGTGGTATGCAATACACCTTTCGGTTTTCCAGTTGAACCTGATGTATATAAAATAAACAGCGGGTCTTCGGCATTCATGGGTTCAGGTGGACAAATATCATTAACCGACATGATTTCCATGTGATACCACAAATCACGATCCGCTTTCATTTCGATCGGGTTACCTGTACGGTGCACCACAATGACATTTTGAACCGAAGATGTGCCTTCGATGTCGAGTGCAAGGTCGACATTTTCTTTGAGTGGGATGGGCTTACCACCACGCATCCCACAATCTGCAGTAATCACGACTTTCGCCTGACTATCATCAATACGACTTGCCAATGAGTCTGGTGAGAATCCGCCAAAAACCACGCAGTGTACTGCACCAATTCGGGTACAAGCCAACATCGCAATTGCCGCTTCGGGTACCATTGGCATATACAGCACCACACGGTCGCCTTTACCCACGCCATGTTTTTTCAGCACATTGGCAAAACGGCAAGTTTCATCATGCAGTTCTTCAAAAGAAATGATTTTATGCCGTGAAGGATGATCACCTTCCCAAATAATGGCCGGTTTATGTGGATGTTCTTTTAGATGTCGATCGAGGCAGTTGGCACTGACATTCAGTTCACCGTCAGCAAACCACTCGATCTTGAAATCATCTTGCTTAAAATTGGTATTTTTAACTTGGGTAAACGGTTTGATCCAATCGATCTTTTGCGCTTGCTCCGCCCAAAACTCATCTGGTTGTTCAATCGATTTTTGATAACGCTCAAAGTACTCCGACTCATTGATGCGCGCGGTTTTTTTAAAGCTTTCAGGTACTGGATAGATCTCTTTCATATTGTATTTTCCTTGATCTGATTCATCTCATCACGAGATGCCATGCCACATTTCTACTTTTATAATTTCTGCATCACAGCAGTATGACGATTAATTTTTAATCGCAGCAATCATGCTTTGGTCGTATTATTCTTTCCCATTTAAAGCATATTTTTGAGCAAAATTTCAACAAAAACATGTTTCAATTCAGTATCTGATCAGTTCATTTGAACCTATAATGCAAAGGTAATTTTACTCAGCATTCCGCATTTTTATTCTTCCATACACGTTGAGTTGACCCAAGCATGAATACCCAAGACTCTTCTTTCTTTTCCCGTCAGACGAACACTACATCGGACAATCCCTTGAAACCAGATGGACGTTTTGGTCGACTGAGCATGATTGGTTGGTATGGCTTTCTCAATATCATCAGCTTTTTTGCCTTGATCGCCTTAAGCCTTGCTGTGGGTATTTTCAACATCAATACCATGGCGTTAAATGAGCAATTTGTTGGCATATTCACAGGGGTATCTGGCCTCGCCTATTTGGCGATTATTATTCTCTACATTTATTTTTATTGTGTCTTTGTCGTGCGTCGGCTGCATGACCTCAATAAAGCCGGTTGGTTGCTACTATTATTATTTATCCCCGTGATCAATCTGTTCTTTATCCTGTATTTATTATTGGCCTCAGGCACACCGACCGTAAATCAATACGGCGCGCCACGCCCTGCTGCGGTTTGGGAAAAAATTCTGGCATGGTTGATGATTTTAATCAGTGTCTTGTCGCTCTTGGCTACAGGTAGCATCACCTCGTATATGATGGGTAGCGGAGAAATTGAATCGCCTACAGAAATCATTCAACAAGGTACTGAATACTTCTAAGCCACTGACCGAATTTGAGCCTGTCTGAATTTTGATACATCTGTTCGCAAGCCTGTAAATGAGGGTTATTTTCGCCACTAATTTCAGGCAAAATAGCGAAAAATCTGAACATTTGGAAAACTCGTGGCTGAAAAAGAAAATGCCTTGAGTGATGTCACTCAAGGCACGACTCAACTTTTGCAAGAGGCAACAGAAAAAACCGCACAAACCGTGCTGGAACATACCTCTAAATATAATGACGCATACTCAACGATCGATAAATTTGTCGATGGATTTTGGGAACGCCTGCCTTATATTTGTATCGCATTAATTGTTTTTACGATCTTCTATCTACTGTCTAAACTCTTTAGATTCTTTGTTCGTAAAGCGCTCACTGACCGTTCTTATTCAAAACAAAATCTAGTTTTGGTCCTGAACCGTGTCGGTAGCTCAGCCATTATGTTCTTCGGTTTCCTGATTGCAATGGTCATTGCGATCCCTGGTTTCACACCGGGTCAGCTCATGAGTGCCTTGGGGATTGGTTCGGTTGCAATCGGTTTCGCGTTTAAAGATATTTTCCAGAACTTACTGTCGGGTATTTTGATTCTCCTCGGTGAACCGTTCAAAATCGGTGACGACATTATTGTGTCAGGAATGGAAGGTACAGTTGAAGATATTCAAATTCGTGCAACCTTCCTACGCTCTCCCGATGGTCGTCGTATCGTGATTCCAAACGCGACGGTTTACACCAGTGCGGTAACGGTGAATACCGCTTATCAACGTCGTCGTTGTGAATTTGTGGTGGGTATTGGTTATGAAGATGACATTCAAAAAGCTAAAAACATTGTTTTGGCCATTTTAGACAAAGACCCGACCATTTTGAGCCAACCTGCGTTTACCGTAAACGTGAATGCTTTGGCTGATTTCTCGGTCAATCTGAATGTCCGTTGGTGGGTAGATACCACAGAAACCACCACTGCGAACTCGATCAGTGAAGTGCAAGAACACGTTATCCAAGCATTCAATCAAAATGGTATTTCAATTCCGTACCCTGTACAGGAAGTGAAAGTTTACCGTGGTGATCAAGCTGAGGTAGAAGCTTCAACAGCTAAATAATCGCCCTAAAACGTACGGAATCACAGTTTCTGTACGGATAATTCGGTTGCCTAAGCTGACTGCTTGGCAGCCGTTTTTTATGAGTAAATCTACCTCATAAGGGATATATCCACCTTCAGGTCCAATGATGATCGTACATCCATGTTGAATTCCTGTAGGCATCACATCTTCGACATAAGGATGCGCCACATAAGCGGGATAGTCTGACGAGATCATGCTCGGTAGAACATCCTCCACAAAGGGTTTAAAACGTTTATACAGTTCAATTTTGGGCGCAATAGTGTCACCAGCCTGCTCCAAACCTAAGGTCACATAGTGATCGAGCTGCTGTAAAAATGGGGTCTGCCAATAGCTTTTATCCACGCGATAACTGTGCAGCAAAATGATTTTTTCTACGCCTAAGGTGACGGCATCCATGATCAGACGGCGCAACACTTTCGGACGAGGCATTGCCACAATTAAAGTCACCGGATGCTTTGCTGGTACTTCTTCTTCTTGTAAGGGTTTAAGTTGAATGCCGTTATCCGTAATACTGACGATTTGGGTTAAATAACGCTTTCCTTCCCGAATCCCGACTTTGAGGGTATCGCCCACTTGTACATCGACATGGGTTTTTAAATGCTCAATTTGGCGTTTGGCACTGATATTCCACAGTTCAGATTCAGTTTGACGTGGGTCAAGCAGGACAATGTTCATAAAAATTCTCTTACCCAGTTCAATTGGATACGCGAAAACGTCATCCACAACGGTTCAAGGCAACACTCAATAGAATCACTCAAGTTTCAGCGATTATTTGTTAGACATAAAAATTCGACGCGTTTTGTCGGTGAGCTGCACTGCACCGCAAGATGGCTTCCTTGCGAAGCTTCGCATTCCATTTTGCCGAATGAGAAACAACGTTTCGTAAGAGTACCTCCAGCCTAAGGCTAAGCCCTTTCTTCAAACCTTAGATGTAAGACTCCATCGAGCCTATTCATTCATCTATTTAAAACAACAACCAATTTAAATCATGGTTGAAAAATCAAAGGTATTGATCAATCACCTGAATATGCTTTTGCAGCGACCCGGTATTCTTTTGCATAATCAGCTGCGCTGCATCATTTAAAGCCTGCGCTTTCGCAGTATTTTGAATGATCTCAACCAATGCACTGGCCGCCTGCTCAAAATCCTGCACAACCACAACCGCATGAGCCGCTACAAATTCATCCACAATGGTTTGAAAATTAAAATAATGCTGACCTAATACTGTCGGGACATGCAGCGCGATAGGCTCCAAAATATTATGTCCACCGCCCGGTTCATTTAAAGAACCACCGACAAAACACGCCTGACTCAGTGCCAGCCAAAGCCATAATTCGCCCATACTATCCGCCAAATATACTTGTGTTTCAGGCTGAATCGTTTGCTTTAAACTGCGGCGCTGTGTGCGTAAATTCAGTTTCTGCGCTTCTACAAAAACGTCATCAAAGCGTTCAGGATGCCGTGGTACGACGATACATAACAGCTCAGGCTGTTGTTGCAAAATCGGCTGCAGCGCTGCGAGTAGTTTTTGTTCTTCTGGCGCATGCGTACTGGCAATGGTAATGATTTTGCGCTCTTGCAAAGCCCAATCTTCACGCAACTGCGCTGCTTGTTGCACAAAGCTATCGGGTGCATGAATATCAAACTTGATACTTCCCACGACCTGACTGGTATGGGGGTTTGCACCCAACTCAATAAATCGCGCTAAAGTTGCCTGATCTTGCGCCAATAATTGTTTCAAACTCTTTAGCATCGGCTGCGTCAAACTCGGGACTTTGCCATAACCTTTCGCCGATTTTTCAGATAATCTGGCATTAATTAATAAACACGGAACGTTGGCCTGATCGGCTTCAATCATCAAATTTGGCCAGAGTTCAGTTTCGACCAGTGCCAACATTTTCGGTTGATATTTTTCGATAAAACGACGGACTAATTTTTTTTGATCTGCCGGCAAATACACGGCCTGAAACAGTGATTCATAAGGTGCTTTTAAAAATAATTGTTTCGCACGCGCTTGTCCGGTTTTGGTGGTATTGGTGACTAAGACTGGATGGCTTGCTTTGAGATAATGTTCAATCAGCGGCTGTGCAGCGTTGGTTTCTCCTACGGAAACCACATGAAACCAAATTGCATTGCGGTTTTTAACCGGCTGAAATGGCCCAAAGCGCTCAAGACACTCTTGCTGATATAGTTGGAGATCTTCAGCACGTTTTTTGATGCGCCATTGATATAGCGGCTTAATCAGCGCCAAAGCTGCGTTATACCAAAAAGGAGTAGTCAAATTATTACGCTCAAAAACGGTTTGAATCGGCAGAATATATCAGAGCATTATCCACATGTTAATGGATAATGCGTATTCAAGTGTCGATTAATAGGTTGAACGACCTGAACCAAATTTATTTTTCATGCTTGGATAATCAATATAGCCTTCGGCAACATCTGTTCCAATCATATTTTCCAACTGCAATTCATTCAGTGCAGCATTCGCTAGCAAACGTTCAAACAAATCTGGATTGGCAATATAAGCTTTACCAAAAGACACCGCATCGGCTTTACCTGAGGCCAATAAATCAACAGCATCTTCACGGCTTAAACGCATATTGGCAATGTACGGCACTCCATTTGAGCGCTGTTTCAGATAGTCACTAATACTGTCATCCGCCAGATATTCACGGGTAAAGAAAAATGCAATCTTCCTCTGCCCCAACTGCTCTAAGGCATAGCCAAAGGTTTCACGTGGATCATGATCGCCCATATCGTGTTCATCACCACGCGGCGCAAGATGTACACCTACACGACCTGCACCCCACACTTCGATCAGCGCATCCACCACTTCAAGCAATAAACGTGCGCGGTTTTCGACAGAACCACCATACTCATCTTCACGTAAATTGGTTTTGCTTTGTAGGAATTGATCGATCAAATAACCATTGGCCGCATGCAATTCCACACCATCAAAACCGGCTTCTTTGGCTTTGATCGCAGACTGTTTGTATTGTTCTACAATGCTTTTGATTTCTGCAATCTCTAATGGACGTGGCACGACATATTCGCGTTTTGGGCGAAGCAGACTGACATAACCCGCCTGTTGTACCGCACTGGCAGAAACTGGTGTATCACCATTCAAAAGGTCGGGATGTGAGACACGTCCGACATGCCACAATTGTGCCACAATTAAACCTTGCTGTTCATGTACGGCTTGGGTCACCAATTTCCAGCCCTGAACTTGAGCATCGGTAAATAAACCCGGCGTCTGCAAATAGCCATTAGCTGCTTCTGAAATGACTGTTGCTTCTGAAATGATTAATCCAGCACTTGCACGCTGTGCATAATATTCAGCCATCATCGGCGTTGGAACACGGTCAATGGTTGCACGACTACGGGTTAGTGGCGCCATTACAACGCGATTTTTGAGGTGTAAATCACCCAAAATGAGAGGAGTATTAAGTTCAGCCATATATGTCTCGCCTAACACTTCAAATGCGAAAAATGATTTAAAGTGAGTTCTGCAGATAATCAATATATTGCTGAATGAGTTCTTCATTGCGCGAAAAATACGACCATTGACCATATTTCTCGGCTTGAATTAAGCCCGCCTGTTGTAACACAGACAAATGATTAGACATCGTAGACTGCGAAACATTACCGAGTTTTTCGATATTGCCAGCGCATACACCACGATTAAAGCCGCCACATTGTTCTTCTGACAAAAATTGTTCAGGTGTTTTCAACCATTCCAAGATTTGACGTCGAGTCGGATTGGCAAGTGCTTTAAAAATTAAATCAATATCCATAATTTAAACGGGTTTAATTAAATAAAAATTTGGACAACAAAGTTCTATTCAGCATCTTGAATACACTATATCGTATTTTTTCGATTTTTATATCGATTTTTTTAGATATGATGATCAAAAACAGATAGAACTTTGTTTTCTATATAAATTTAAATTACAAACCTTGTTTGAGGCTGGCTTCAATAAACTTATCTAAATCACCATCAAGTACCGCGCCGGTGTTTGAACTTTCCACACTGGTACGTAAGTCTTTAATACGCGAGTCATCTAAAACGTATGAACGAATTTGGCTGCCCCAACCGATATCGGACTTGGTGTCTTCCAACGCTTGTGCCGCATCATTACGTTTTTGCATCTCAAGTTCGTACAATTTTGCACGTAACTGTTTCCAAGCATGGTCACGGTTGGCGTGCTGTGAACGTTGGTTCTGACATGCCACCACAATCCCTGTTGGAGCGTGAGTTAAACGTACTGCAGAGTCTGTTTTGTTAATGTGCTGACCACCCGCACCAGATGCACGATAGGTATCAGTACGAACATCAGCTGGATTGATTTCAATTTCAATATTGTCATCAATTTCAGGGGATACAAAAACCGCTGAGAATGAAGTATGGCGACGGTTACCCGAGTCAAAAGGTGACTTACGGACTAAACGGTGTACGCCAGATTCTGTACGTAACCAACCATATGCATACTCACCTTCTACACGGATCGTTGCAGACTTGATCCCTGCCACATCACCATCAGACTCTTCCATCACTTCTGCTTTAAAACCATGACGTTCAATCCAACGTAGATACATACGTAGTAACATCGATGCCCAGTCCTGTGCTTCAGTACCACCTGAACCTGCTTGAATTTCGACATAGCATGGGTTCGGGTCCATCGGATTACTGAACATACGACGGAATTCTAATTTCGCAAGTTCTGCTTCCGCTGAAGTTAACTCTGCTTGCACATCTGCAAGTAAGCTTTCTTCTTCTGCTTCAACCGCAAGATCAAGCATGGCTTGTGCATCTTCCAACTGAGTCGACAAACCTTCTAAAACGTTAATCACGTTTTCAAGTTCGCCTTTTTCTTTGGCCATGGCTTGAGCATGGTTTTGATCATTCCAAATTGCGGGGTCTTCTAACTCGCGGAGAACCTCTTCTAAACGCTCTTTTTTCAGATCGTAGTCAAAGATACCCCCGTAGTGTTTGACCACGGTCATTTAAGTCTTTTAGCTGTAATAGATACGGATTAATTTCCACGCGAAATACTCTCAATCAAAAATTTTGGCTTAAATAGCCGATCATTATATCACAGAGCTTTTATCCAATTTCAGCAAGAATTGGCAATCTCAATCATTAACGTCAATGTACAGAATATGAACAATACGCTCGCCTTATTATTTATTACATTTTATTTACAACAATAATGTTTCGAGGGTTTTATGAATAAAACATTACTTGCACTAGGCTTAGCTGTTATCACGTCATCAAGTTTTGCGTATGATGGCCAAATTGACGGTGGTTTTACTTATAAAGATTGGGACAATGATATTGTTGATACTGATAATACCTTCAACCTAAAAGGTACTTTGTATTTTGACTCAGTACAAACTGGTAAAGGCCCTTTAAATGAAGCTGCTTTTCTAGGTCATAACAGCAATGCCTATCTTGGTTATTCATATAAAATTTTGGAAACTAATGAGATTTTCGGTTCCAAACTTGAATCTGATACTCATCACCTTAATGCTAGTATTGAGTATTTTGTCGAACAATTCTACCTAAATGGTGAAATTGGTTTTGGTCAATCCAATATAAAAGCAACTGAATTTGGTCAAACGATTGATGATGAAGATGAAGATGTGACAACTTACCGCGCATTAGTGGGTTATCTTCCTGTTTCTAACCTTTTACTTGCTGCAGGTATCGACGGCATTAAAGTTGAAGATGGTGATGACGACAACCGTTTTGCGGTGAAAGCAAAATACGTTACAGCTTTAAATAATGGTCAATACATCAACCTTGAAGCAGATGGTGCTTTTGGCGACGTTGATTCTGCAACAATTGGTGCAGACTATTACTTCGACCAAGCTTTTAGCGTGGGTGCAGCTTATAACATCGTTGATGATGGTAATGAAGACACGGATTACTTCGCTATTCGTTCAAAATACTTCCTTAACCCGAACCTAGCAATCGGTGGTCAAGTTGGTTTTGGTGATGACGTTCAAGCGTTCAACATCAATGCAACTTTACGTTTCTAATTTCGTTTGAATTAGGAATGTGCATTAAAAAAGCACCTCAAATTTGAGGTGCTTTTTTCTTTTCGATGTAATATTTACTTTAAAAAAAGTCCAGTTGTTGACCAAATAATCTACAAATTCATAATATCTATACAGTTTTAATAAAACAAAACATTAATAATAATTATATATTTTTCAATATCTTAAATAATTAAAATTACATAAAATTACCGAATACACAGTTCTGCAACTTTGCAGCGATTGACCATCTTTAAAAATTCTCTAGACTAAAACTTGTAACAAAAAATGTATTAAATTTAGCCAAACAATTTAGAGGGGTAGTTTCCATGAAAAAACTCGCAATTGCTTCAGCACTTCTTTCTGCACTTGCTATTACAGGTACAGCTCATGCTTATCAAGCAGAAGTAGGCGCTTCAGCTGGTTACATCGACCCAGATAATGGAAGCTCTGGCAGTGAATTTGGTGTAAACGGTACTTATTACTTCAACCCTGTTCAAACGCGTAACGCTCCTCTTGCAGAAGCTGCATTCTTAAACCGTGCAAGTAACGTCAATGCACACGCAACTTTCGCTGATCGTGGCAATGTTGACGACAATACTTATGGCGTTGGTATCGAATACTTCGTACCAAACTCAGATTTCTATGTATCTGGTGATGTAAGCCGTAATAATGTCGAAGTTGACACTGCAGTCGGCACAATAGACAACGATACAACTTATTATGCAGCTGAAGTGGGTTACCTTCCTGCACCTGGTTTCTTAGTTGCTGCCGGTCTAAAAGGTTGGGACAATGACGATGACGACGGTGTAGATCCAACTTTACGTGCTAAATACGTAACAACTTTAAGCAATGGTAAAGACATCAACCTTGAAGCGGGTGCAGCATTCGGTGATCTAGATGAATTCAATCTAGCAGCGGATTACTTCATCGACAAAACATTCAGTGTTGGTGCTGACTACTACAACAACGATGTCACTGATCGTAACGAAGTAGGGATCAATGCACGTAAATTCTTCAACCAACAAGTGAGCCTTGAAGGTCGTGTTGGTTTCGGTGAAGTTGGCAACAATGACTACAATTCATTTGGTGTAGCAGCGAAATACCGCTTCTAATCCATTGAAGTCAAAACCATAAAAAAACCGCTCTTCTGAGCGGTTTTTTATTTGCCTGTAAAAATGGAATTTATTGAGCCAAGTGTAAAACTCTCAATTGAACACTGACATTTCCTCTAAATTCATTTTTATCGAGTTCGTAGACCAAGCGGATTTTATCTTGCATAGGATTAAATTCATATTTTTCTGCCGCATTAAATGCAATTGCGTCCACCATTAAACCATTATCTAAAGCAAGTTTTAATTTCAAATGTAGGTCTTTCAACCAACGATAATCTAAAATTTTAAATAGGCCTTCATAGACCGGTGCAGGGAATTTTTGTCCCCATGGACTTAAATTTTGCAGAAGATCGACGGTTTCGACATTAATGGCCGAATCGGGCAATTCGCCATCTGTCCAAATAGTGGCCTGAAATAAACTTTCATCTTGCGCAGCGATGAGTGCTTCAAAAGCGGTTTTAAATTCAGAAAAATGCTGCTTTTGAATGGTTAGTCCTGCTGCGGCTGCATGTCCACCAAAATGACTGACCAAATGCGGATGTAATTCAGCAATACGCTCAATACTGTCTCGAATATGAATACCTTCGATAGAACGCGCAGAGCCTTTAATATGTACGCCATCTTCATCTGCAGCAAAGACGATTGCAGGTCTATGGAATTGTTCTTTCAAACGCCCTGCAACAATCCCAATCACCCCTTGATGCCAATGCTGTTCAAACATGATCAAGGCTGCAGGTAAGTTATCCTGATCAAGCTGAATATGTTCTAACTCAGCCAGAGCTTCCTGTTTAATCTGCCCTTCGACTTGGCGTCTTTCAATATTGAGTTGATTCAACTGCTGCGCAATCGGATAAGCCGTACTTAAATCCGCCGCAATCAGACACTCAATCCCAATATCCATAGTCTCCATACGCCCAGCTGCATTGAGTCGTGGGCCGACCACAAAGCCCAAGTCTTGTGCTTTTAACTGTGCGGGATCACGACCAGCGATATCCAATAATGCACTGATCCCTGGACGACATAGTCCTTGCTGTATCCGCTTCAAACCAGCATCGATCAAGATCCGATTATTCAGATCTAGACTTGCAACATCGGCATAAGTGCCTAAAGCCACCAAGTCCAAATATTGGCTGAGGTTGGCTGTAGATTTAGCATTTTTTTTACGCATACTGGCCAAATTGGCCAACACATAAAATGCAACACCTACGCCAGCCAAGGCTTTACTTGGAAATTCACATCCCAACTGATTCGGATTCACCACCGCTTCTGCTTGTGGTGTTTCCTTCGTAGTCAGGTGATGGTCTGTAATGATCACCTGCATACCATGCGCCTGTGCCTGTGCTACACCAGCATGGCTCGAAATACCATTATCGACTGTAATCAGCACATCTGGGGTAAAACTCACGAAGGCTAAATCAGCAATGGCGGGTGTCAGGCCATAACCATACTTAAAACGGTCTGGAACCAGATATTCAACATCCGCGCCCATATCACGCAGTGCCAAGACCATCAATGCAGTACTGGTTGCACCATCGGCATCATAGTCGCCTACAATGACAATTTTTTTATGTGCATCAATAGCTTGGTCGATCAACTCTATAGCTTGCTGCATGCCTTTTAAGGTCGGGGCATGTAAATGCTTGAGCTTCAATTCCAGTTCTTGTGCGGAAGAAACCCCGCGACGTGCCAATAAATCAGCAATAAACGGGGCAACGCCCTGAATATCTTCAGGGCGCGTCAAATAGGGTCTTTGTTGAATTAAAAGTTTAGACATTTATGGCATCAGTCGCTGTAAAACCCATTGACCATCCTGTAGTTTATAACTCAAGCGGTCATGTAAACGATTCGGACGGCCTTGCCAAAATTCATAATAATCCGGAACTAAACGATAGCCGCCCCAAAACTCAGGTTTCTCCAAAACGTCTTTGCTTTCCACTTGATCATGCAAATTTTGGAAACGCTGTTGTAATTCTTCACGACTAGCGATAACACCACTTTGTGGAGTACTAATGTGCGCTGCAATTTGGCTATCACGCGGTCGTTTATGGTAATAATCCGTAGATTCTTCGAGAGATATCTTTTCCACACGACCACTGACCCGAATTTGACGTTCCTGCTCTTGCCAATAAAACAATAATTCTGCATAAGGATTATCGAGCAGATCATTGCCTTTTTGACTGTCATAGTTGGTGTAGAAGTCATAACCTGCATGGGTCGCACCGCGCAACAAGACCGTCCGCACGTGCGGACGACCTTGGGCATTTGCCGTAGCCAAAGACATAGCATAGGGTTCATGCAGTTGTGCTGCTAAGGCATGGTTAAACCATAATAAAAACTGCTCATGTGGATCACGGTTCACCTGATCTTCATGCAACTCACCTTTTTGATAAGTTAAACGCAGTTCACTTAAGTCCTTAATCACATCATTCATGCAATATCCCCTCTTGATTTAAGCTGCATTGGCACGAACAGCATTGGCCAAATGATTTGCCAACGCTGTGACTTCTTCAAGGTCATTACCTTCAACCATGACACGAATGACCGGCTCTGTGCCTGATTTACGAATCAAGATGCGACCACGTCCTTTAAGCTGAGCTTCAGCTTTTTCAAACTCGCTCACCAGTGCAGGTACGGCGTAGGGATCAAACATCGCAGCCAAGCGAACATTCACCAAGACGTTAGGTAATAACTCAAAACCTTCCACCAATTCATGCAAAGCTTTACCTTGCTCAACCATCACCGTTAATACCTGAAGTGAAGCAATGATCGCATCACCAGTGGTGCTCTTGTCCAAAGTCAGAATATGACCTGATGGCTCACCGCCCGTTACCCAGCCCTTTTCTTCTAGGCCTTGTAATACATAGCGGTCACCAACTTTGGCACGAAGCAACGGCACTTTGGCTTGATCTAAAGCAATTTCAAGCGCCATATTGCTCATTACGGTACCCACGATACCCGCAGGCTTTTGACTCGCTTGAGTGGCTAAAATATAAAGAATATGGTCACCAGTAATTTGCTGACCGTTTTTATCGACCATAATCACGCGGTCAGCATCACCGTCAAAGGCAATCCCTAAATCCGCCTGATGTTCAACCACTGCTTTTTGTAAAAACTCAGGATGCGTCGAACCACAGTCTTTATTGATATTCAAACCATCCGGTTCGTTAAACAGCGCAATCACTTTTGCACCCAGTTCACGATATACCGATGGACCAACGCTATAGGCTGCACCATTGGCACAGTCCACCACAATTTTTAAGCCTGTCAGGTCAAAATGGTACGGGAAGGTTGATTTACAAAACTCGATATAACGACCATTGGCATCTTTTACACGCACACTTTTACCTAAGTTTGCAGGGTCTTCGATCACCAAGTCATTTTCAAGTTCTTTGTTAATGGCTTCTTGAATTTCATCCGGCAATTTTTTACCTTCGCTCGAGAAAAACTTAATGCCATTATCAAAATACGGATTATGCGACGCCGAGATCACGATGCCTAAGCTGGCATGTAATGCACGGGTTAAATGGGCAATTGCGGGTGTAGGTAATGGACCCAACAAATGAACATAAACACCTGCTGCGTTTAAACCGGCTTGTAATGCTGACTCTAAAATATAGCCCGATAATCGGGTATCTTTACCTAGTACAACGATGGGCTTTGCTTTTTTACTGTATTGTTTTAATACTTTACCTGCGGCAAATCCTAGTTTTAATGCAAATTCAGGGGTAATAGGCAATTCACCGAATTTGCCACGAATGCCATCTGTACCAAAATAACTCATGTTGTACTCACTTCTTAATGGTGATCTTAATCATCACTTTTTACTGCAAATACTTTACACCAAAAACAAAAAGGCCGTCATATTAATGACGGCCTTTTCGGCTAAAAGCTACTAAATATCAACCAACACGGTAGTTTGGTGCTTCTTTAGTAATAGTCACGTCATGTACGTGAGATTCAGACATACCTGCCGCAGTAATTTTGACAAACTGTGCATTTTTACGTAAGTCATCGATCACTGCAGAACCGGTATAACCCATAGATGAACGTAAACCACCCATCATTTGATGAACGATGTTACCCATTGGGCCTTTGTACGGTACGCGACCTTCAATACCTTCTGGTACAAGTTTTTCAGCACCGGCTTTTGAGTCTTGGAAATAACGGTCAGCAGAACCTGTTGCACCTGCCATCGCACCCAATGAACCCATACCACGATACGCTTTGTAGTAACGACCTTGGAAGAATTCAACTTCGCCTGGTGCTTCTTCCGTACCCGCCATCAATGAACCTACCATGATGGTACTCGCACCTGCACCAATCGCTTTTGCCATATCACCAGAGAAACGGATACCACCGTCTGCGATCAATGGAATTTGGTCTTTCAGTGCATTGGCAACGCTGTCAATCGCAGAGATTTGCGGCATACCAATACCAGCAACGATACGTGTAGTACAGATTGAACCTGGGCCAATACCCACTTTCACTGCATCTGCGCCAGCATCTAATAATGCAAGTGCTGCATCACCAGTCGCGATGTTACCGCCAATCACTTGAACTTGTGGATAGTTGGCTTTAACCCAACGTACACGTTCAATTACACCTGCAGAGTGACCATGTGCAGTATCAACAACAATCGCATCAACACCCGCTTCTACCAATGCTTCTACACGACTTGGTGTTTCTGCACCTGTACCAACTGCAGCACCAACGCGTAAACGACCTAAGTCATCTTTGCAGCTGTTTGGATAGTTTTCAGCTTTACGGAAATCAGTAACCGTGATTAAACCTTTCAGTTCGTTGTTGTCATTTACAACAAGGACTTTTTCAATACGGTGTTTTTGAAGTAATGCTTGGATGTTTTCTTTTGATTCGTTTTCACGAACAGTCACCAAACGATCATGGCCTGTCATGATGTTACTAACAGGTTGCTCAAGATTGGTTTCAAAACGAGTGTCACGACCAGTAACAATACCCACCACTTGACCGTCTTTCACCACTGGTACACCGCTGATGTTATTTGCTTGAGTTAAAGCAATCAGCTCACGTACAGTCGTTTCTGGTGTAACGGTAATTGGGTCTTTCACCATACCTGCTTCAAATTTTTTCACGCGGCGAACTTCTGCAGCTTGTGCAGCAATATCCATGTTTTTATGCAGGATACCGATACCACCGTTTTGCGCCATTGCAATTGCCATACGTGATTCAGTCACAGTATCCATCGCAGCAGAAACAAGTGGAATATTCAAATTGATGCCACGTGTGAAACGTGTCTTAAGAGAGACATCTTTTGGGAGAACAGTAGAATAGGCAGGGAGTAATAAGACATCATCAAAGGTTAGGGCTTCTTGAACGATGGTCAACATAACAGTCTCGCTGGTAATTTCCGTGAGCCATTATATACAAATTTCCGTTCAATTTTCATTTTAATTGCGGCAATTCTTTACAGAGTTTTCAATATTAACCATCGAATATGCTGTTTTCAGCAAGAATACACTGAGGGTTAGTCAGCAACTTGTTCAATACAGGCAGAATCCGAAGACTCTACCGCTTAATTTCAATAAATTTATTCTGGAACTAAAGCCTTAACTGACTTGATCGAAATCTTCATCATTTTCAGCGTCATGCAGTGGAATACTGATCAATGGAATCATTTGATGCGCGATGCGTGCTTTATTACATTGCTCATCAGCTATCTGCACACTTTTACATGTGGAACTCCGAGCCTCGTACACCCTACACCTCACTGCTTGCCCAATTTTCCCACCCAAAGCGATACAACGAGACTGTGTTTGATTGGTGCCCGCCATACATGAATACACGGCATTAACCGGCTCAGTATAATGTTCGGGCATATTCAGCCCTTCTGCCCAATAAAAAGAAACGCGATAGTGGGCACAACATGCTCCACAGGTTAAACATGCATCCTGAGTCGGTATTTGAGACAACATTTTTATCTATTCTCGTCATCTAAAAGCTTATTTTATGGACGAAAAATACTAAAAAATGTTATCTGCAAACTCAATTATTTTTTCTGAATTTTCAAGTCATTATACTGGGCAAGTAAAGACTGTTTCATCCATTAAATCGACACCACACTGCAAGGTTTCGATCCAATCTAAGAATTGGTTGATCTGTTCTTTACCAATAAATGGCGTGCCGTGCTGCGGTACGATCATTTCCACATCCATCGTCCGTACCATGTTGACCCACAGACGGATCACTTTGTTCGAACACATGTAGCGCTGATGGAAGCCTTTCATTTTAGGAATATGAGCGGCAAAATTTTCTAAAGGTTTAGAGGCATCATCCACCATAGATGCGCCCATATCCCCTGAGAATAAAATTTTGGCAATCGGGTCATAAAATTGGAAGTTACCAACCGAATGTAGGAAATGTGCAGGAACAGCCACCAAATGACTGTTGCCTAATGGAATCACCTGACCATGATCTGGCAGTTCGATCAGACGATCCAACCAGTTGCCTTTCATCCGGTCACTCATAAATGCAGAGTTTAAATGCGGTAAGAAACGCGCCCACAGCTTAGATGCCACCACTTTGGCGTCGGTATAAACCAACCAACGCGGCATCGAGGTAATAATGTCTGGGTCCTGATGCGAGGCCATCACATAGTCAAGATTGGTCAAACGGGTATATTTATTCAGTTCCATAGTCAGTGGGACATAAGTCAAGTCACCACCTGGATCAAGCACCGCTGCGCGCTCATTATCCAAAATCAGGAACTGGTTCGCCTGTACGCCCTCGCCTTTTACCAAGCTGGTAAAGCTAATACATTTATGCTTTCCATCATCATAAAGTACCTGTGATGTTGTGCGTTCGAAAGCCATTCCCATTCCCCAAATTTTTTATCAAAAAAAATATATTCTATAGGTGAATAACATATATTTATTTAGGGAAACTTACAATAAATATTAAGTCAATATTATCTGAAATATCAGTGAATTGGGTCTCATTTATTGGCAAAGAATCCTGAGTTTTTAACTCAGGATTTCATGTATTTTTAATATGGTGAGATCATTATTTAAAATAAATAGTGTTGTGCCAACGCAGCCAAACCAATCACCAAGAATACTAGGGCGCCAATTTTATGAATCAGTGAAATCGGTAGTTTTTCAGCTAGCTTGTTCCCAATAAATACCGCAGGCGCATTAACCAACATGATGCCTAATGTCGTCCCCAAAGTCACCCAGCCAATACTGTCAAAGCGTGCAGCCAGTGCAACAGTGGCAATTTGGGTTTTATCTCCAATTTCAGCCAAGAAGAACAAAACGAAAGTGGCGGTGAAAACCCCATATTTTTGCCACTTATTGATACTTTCAGATTCATCATCCAATTGATCGGGGATCAACATCCACACCGCCATAGCAATAAAGCCCAGAGAAACGATCCACAATAAAACGGTTGGACTTAAAACAGTGGTAATCCATTGACCCAGCACAGCAGAAACCCCGTGGTTCACCACAGTCGCTAGGAAAATTGCAATTAAGATCGGAACGGGTTTACGAAAACGTGCAGCAAGCAGTAAGGCAAGTAATTGTGTTTTATCGCCCATTTCTGACAGGGCAACAACAGCAAGGGAAATGAAGAAAGCGGTTAACATGGTGCATTTCTCTGGCTAGCAATAACATATACCGATGACTTATCCCTCCTGCTAGCCAATGTGCAGAGTGATAAATCAAAGGTCTTGCCAACAAAAGAAAGCTACGAAGAGCTCATTTGGTTCTTTGCTATGATGACCATGCTCGTTTTAGAGCAAATATGTTGACCATCACCTTTTTACTTTGCGTAAAAAGCGGC
This sequence comes from Acinetobacter sp. YH12027, assembly GCF_013420085.1. Classification (NCBI taxonomy): domain Bacteria; kingdom Pseudomonadati; phylum Pseudomonadota; class Gammaproteobacteria; order Moraxellales; family Moraxellaceae; genus Acinetobacter; species Acinetobacter sp. YH12027. The sequence continues at coordinate 18,206 of NZ_VOYW01000026.1, read as the reverse complement.
TACTCCCCAATGAAGTAATGCTATTCTAGCGAGGAATGCATGTTTTCGCAATTTTAATTTTCGATGACTCAATTTGATATGCAAAACAATAATCAAAAATTTCAAGAATTTATTCAACACTATATGCATGTGCAGGATGTATTAATCATTGCAGGTGGTCCATCTCAGCTCAATTTCGACTTAACCACCATTCAGCCCTCAAAAAAACTGCTGATCATTTGCTGTAATCAAAGTTTTCTTCAACTTCCTCAGGCTCAAATTGCCCATCATTCAGATTATGCATGGTGGTTACACTATCAACCCATGCTCAAAGCCTGCTTTCAAGGTGACATCATTAGCGGATGTGGTTTAGGTCACAACCGTCCATATCCTGAACATGAAGTGATTAACTTCAAAACCGTGCGCATCGATACGCAAGCGGAGTTATTTCATTCACCGTACTTTGTGTATGGTAATAATTGCGGCCTTCAAGCCTATTCACTCGCACATCTCTTTCAACCGCAGCGTATTTGGCTGATGGGCTATGACTTCCAGCACCAACAGGGCCAAACACATGCGTATCAGCATCAACATGTGCAAGAACTGGAGCATTATGAAAAGTTTTGGGGCTTATTTTTAAAAGACTTCCAACGCTTTGAACATTTACGACAAAAGCTTTGGTCGACGGCGCACCCACATCGTACACTTCCACTCACTTATAACCTCAATGCAAACTCAGCATTAAAGCTCTACCCTTCACCCATTGAACTTCCTGATTGGCTTTGTCAGTCCACCACCACGACGCCATAAAAAAACCCTGCCAAAGCAGGGTTCATTTTGAAACTTAAACAGGTCAGATTAGATCAATAAAGTTCGGATATCTTTGAGCAGCTTCGTCAGCTTATTGGCAAAACGTGCAGCATCCGCACCATTAATTACACGGTGATCGTATGACAATGACAGCGGCAGCATCAAACGTGGATCAAAGCCTTCACCATTCCACACCGGCTGCATAGTTGCAGGTGAAATACCTAAAATCGCCACCTGTGGCCAATTAACCAGCGGTGTAAATGCCGTACCACCAATTGAACCCAGACTGGTAATGGTAAAGTTCGCACCTTGTAGATCTTTCGGCGACAGTTTTTTGTCACGTGCTTTTTGACTCAGCTCACCCAGCTCAATTGCAATCTGCTTAATCGATTTTTGATCTGGATTACGCAGTACAGGCACGGTCAAACCATCAGGCGTTGCCACGGCAATCCCCATGTGGATTTCATTGCGTAACAATACTGACTTGCCATCATCAGACAAATGACCTGCAAATTCACGCTCTTCTTTCAACAAGTAAGCCACTGCTTTGATGATGAAGGCCATAATGGTTAAGCCAATACCTTCTTTCTTAAAGTTGGCTTTTAAATCATTACGCCAAGCTTCAAGATCGGTAATATCCGCAGCATCGAACTGCGTCACTTGCGGGATAAAATTGTTTAAAGACAATTGCGGAATCGACACTTGTTGTAAACGTGTCAAAACTTTCTCTTCGACACCACCAAAAGCATCAAAGCTTGGCAATTTCGGTAAGCCTGAAACCTGTGCCACAGCTTGAGCTGCAGGTGCAGCTTGCGGAGTGGTCAAACGGGTTTTTACATAAGCGAATAAATCTTCTTTCATTAAACGCTCATGCGGGCCAGATGCTTTGACTTCTGCCAAAACCACACCTAATTCACGTGCAAGCTTACGAACGGCCGGACCTGCATACACTTTGGCATTGGCAGCATTTTGCTCTTTGGTGAGCTTATCTGCGCCTTGTGGTTGCGGTGCTGCTGCTTCAACTTTGCTTTCAGCTTTAGGTGCAACTGTCGCAGGCTGTGCTACAGCTGGTGCAGGTTTCGCTGCTGGCGCTGGTGCAGGTGCTGCAACAGCTTGACCTTCGGCTTCAATCGTCACTAAAGCGACGCCTTCAGAGACACTTTGCCCTAACTGAACATGAATCGCGGTGATTTTACCAGCGGTAGAGCTTGGTACTTCTACCGTTGCTTTGTCTGATTCCACCACGATGATACTTTGGTCTTTTTCAACCACATCACCCACAGCGACTAAAATTTCAGCCACTGCTGCTTTATCAACACCTAAGTCAGGCACTGCAATTTCTACAGGCCCAGACGCCGCAGCCGTAGACGGCGTTGGTGTTGCTTCTGCGACAATGGGTGCAGCAACAGGCTGTGCAGTTTCTTGCACAGGAGCCGATGCAACCGCAGCAGATGAAGCCGCCGTTTTCACCGTTAAAATCACTACACCTTCTTTCACTACATCGCCAGCACTGATTGTGATCGATTCAACACGGCCTGATACAGTACTTGGGACTTCGACTGTCGCTTTGTCTGATTCCACCACGATAATACTTTGATCGACATCAATCTCATCACCAACAGAGACCAAAATCTCACTTACCGTAGCTTTTTCTACGCCAATATCAGGAACTTGCACATCGATGCTTTGCGACTGAGGAGCATTGGCTGCAACAGATGCTGCTGCAGTTTGTTCTGCTTCCACAACCGGAGTTGGTTCTGCTGCTTCGTCTTCACTTGCATTTTGTACTGGCTCAGCTGTAGCAGTACTTTGACCTTCTGCTTCCAACTCGATCAGCACAGCACCTTCAGCAACACTGTCACCCAGATTAACTGCAATGCTTTTCACCACGCCTGCCGAAGTGCTTGGTACTTCAACAGAGGCTTTATCAGACTCTAACAACACAATGCTGTCATCGACGCTAATGCTGTCGCCGACTTTCACTAAAATCTCAGCGACCGTTGCTTTATCTACACCAATATCAGGAGTCGTAATTTGCATGATTAGTTCTCCTCTTTGTAGTCAGCCACAGCATGCAGTTCCGGCGTTTCCTGCGGAGCCCATGCCACTGGACGGTCAGTATCTAGTTCAAAGCTTGAGATAGCATCTTTGACTAAACGCGCATCAACTTCGCCTTCATCCGCGAGTTTTTTCAATGTTGCTACCACAATATGTGCGGCATCGACACCAAAGTAGCTACGTAAGTTGCCACGTGTATCTGAACGACCATAACCATCTGTACCTAATGCAACGAACGGACGATTGTCTGGAAGATAAGCACGGATTTGTTCGCTATAAGCACGCATGTGATCGGTTGCCGATACCACAATACCGTCTTTTTCACGAAGTAATTGAGAGATCCAAGCTTCTTTCGTATCTTCAGCCAATGGATGTAGGCGGTTGTATTCTTCACACGCCATACCATCACGAGCTAATTCGTTAAAGCTAGTGACGCTCCACACGTTTGAATGAATTTGATATTCATCACGAAGGATTTTCGCCGCTTTAATCACTTCACGCAGAATCACACCTGAACCCATCAACTGAACCGTTGCTTTCTCATCTTCTTCGAAGAGATACATACCACGTTTAATGCCTTCTTCAGCACCTTCAGGAATAGCAGGGTGTTCGTAGTTTTCATTCATTACTGTTAAGTAATAGAACACGCGCTCTTGGTTCACGTACATGCGTTTTAAACCATCATGTACGATCACTGCCAACTCATAACCAAAACATGGGTCATAAGAAATACAGTTTGGAATCGTATTTGCCAAGATATGTGAATGACCATCTTGGTGCTGTAAACCTTCACCGTTCAGTGTTGTACGACCCGCAGTTGCACCGAGCAAGAAGCCTTGCGCCTGCGCATCACCTGCAGCCCATGCAATATCGCCAATACGCTGGAAACCGAACATCGAGTAGTACATATACATCGGAATCATTGGCAAGTTATTGGTTGAATAACTGGTTCCTAACGCAGCCCAAGCACTCATCGCACCCGCTTCGTTAATCCCTTCTTGTAACATGTGACCATCTTTAGCTTCACGGTAATGCATCAACTGTTCTTGGTCTTCAGGGGTATATTTTTGACCATGCGCAGCATAGATCCCCAACTGACGGAACATACCTTCCAAACCGAAAGTACGCGCTTCATCTGGCACAATTGGTACGACACGATCTTTAATGGCTTTTTCTTTCAATAATGATGAAATCAAACGTACCATCAACATGGTCGTCGATTGCTCTTTACCGCCACTGCCTTTCAGTACCGCATCAAACACAGACAATTCAGGAATCGCCAGCTGTTCACTTTCTTTACGACGTGCAGGTAAATAACCACCCAATGCCTCACGACGCGCCTTCATGTATTTCAATTCAGGCGAGTTTTCACTCGGACGATAGAATGGCACTTCTTCAAGCTGTTCATCGGTAAATGGCAAGTTGAAACGGTTACGCACGTATTTCAACGACTCAAGCTGCATTTTCTTGATTTGATGCGTCTTATTGACTGCTTCAATCTCTTCCGACAAACCATAACCTTTGACTGTTTTTGCCAAGATAACTGTTGGCTGACCCGTTTCCTTCATCGCTTCGGCATAAGCCGCATACACTTTGAATGGGTCATGACCACCACGGTTCAGGTTATCAATATCTTCATCGCTTAAGTTGCGCACCAACTCTTCAGCTTCAGGATACTTACCAAAGAAATGTGCACGCGTATACGCACCACCTTTCACTTGATAACGCTGGAAGTCACCATCGACCGCTTCTTCCATCACCGCTTTTAAGGCACCTGAATCATCTTTTGCCAGTAACGGATCCCAATGACGACCCCAAACCACCTTAATTACGCGCCAGCCTGCACCACGGAACAATGATTCAAGTTCTTGAATAATTTTACCATTACCACGAACTGGGCCATCTAAACGCTGTAAGTTACAGTTCACGACCCAAATCAGATTGTCGAGCTTTTCACGACCTGCAAGTGAAATGGCACCTGTACTTTCAGGTTCATCCATTTCACCATCACCGAGGTAAGCCCAAACTTTACGGTTTTCTTCTTTGATCAGGCCACGGTTCATCAAGTACTTTTGAATGTGTGCTTGATAGATCGACATGATCGGGCCTAGACCCATCGATACGGTTGGGAACTGCCAATAATCTGGCATCAAGTACGGATGTGGGTATGAAGGTAAACCTTTACCGCCAACTTCACGACGGAAATTATTTAAATGTTCTTCAGTCAAACGACCTTCTAAGAACGAACGTGCATAGATACCTGGCGCACAGTGACCTTGATAATAGATCATGTCACCGCCAAAGCTGTCGCTATTGGCACGGAAGAAGTGGTTAAAACCCACGTCATATAAAGTGGCAGATGATGCAAAACTTGCCAAGTGACCACCTAAATCGTCACCTGTTTTATTGGCACGCAGTACCATCGCTAAGGCATTCCAGCGGATCAGCGCACGAATACGGCGCTCCATATCCGAATCACCCGGCATAGGCGGTTGTTCTTCAACTGAAATGGTATTTAAGTAAGGAGTATTTAGTCGCTGAATGGGAACGTGCTTAGCAATCGCTTGTTGATAGAGTTTTTCAAGCAAAAATGCAGCGCGGTCAGTTCCCATGTGCTGTAAAACTGAATCAAATGCGTCCTGCCATTCTTGGGTTTCTTGCGCATCTGTATCGCCATAAAACGCCATACTTCACCTATCCTATGTGCTAAATATATGGCTCTATTAGTACCATATTTTGGCTAGGCTGAGTTATCGCCACAGATGAATACGAAATAGCTCTATTATTTATTTACTAAATACTTATTGATTAACAATTACACAAATTTACATTTTTGGGTCAATTTTCGCCATATTTCATACAGACAATATTTTTTAGAATGATAATTTTATAGTTATTAGCGATAAATAAAAAAGCCATTGTCTGTAGAGGTTCAGACAATGGCTTCGTATACAGATGTTGTATGCGCTTATGGCAACATCGCTAAATACGTCGATGGGTTTTTGCGTTGACCATCTTTCACTACTTCGTAATGCAAATGTGGGCCAGTACAACGACCAGTACAACCAACGTTAGCAATATGCTCACCCGCAGCAACACGGTCGCCTACACGTGCAATTAAGCGTGATGCATGTGCATAACGTGTCAGGTAACCATTACCATGGTTGATTTCAACATATTGGCCATAACCTGTGCCCCAGCCTGATTTGGTTACAATGCCTGGACCCGTTGCATAAATAGGTGTACCACTTGCCGCAGAAAGATCTAAACCTGAATGATTTTCTGCACGGCCACCCATGGTACGGCCACCATAATTTGAGCTCACGCGCTTCATGTCTGGAAGTGGGTGGGCAATTAACCATGAATATGGATTATTTGAACTTGCTGAATAGTTTTGAGAGGAATTGCTTGAACCGTATTTTTTTGCGATTGTCGCATTGTTGAGTTCAATTGATTTTTCACGAATTTGAACATTCAACTTCGTTTCCGCTGGAACATCAATATCATTGCTTTCAGAGTAAGCACCTTGAGACAAAGTGCGAGTTAACTGTTCAATACGATCTGATGAGTCTGCTTGATTTAATTCAACTAAATCTGCAAAAGCGACTGAAGCGGCCGAAGCTGCCAATGAAAACGCCAATAAAATACGTCGTAAATGCATAAAAAACCTCTATAAACTGTTCTCTTTTGTTCCTTGTGTGATTTCGTCCTTGATATCAGCCAAAAGGAGCGCATAAGATTAAGACATAAACATGTAGGAAATATGTATGTCAGAACCTGTCAACGTCTTTCAACCAACAAGAAAACACATAAAAACAGGAAACTTGTCGTTTCTCTCAACGCAAGTTGCTGCATGGCAGAAACTTACGAAAATTGTTCAACCGCTATTGCCCCAACCGGATCAATGGCAAGTTGTTTGTTATATAAATGGTGTACTTATATTAACTGGAGAAAATCAGGCACTGATTAGTCAGTTGGCCTATTTGCAAAAGCAATATATTGCACAATTATCACAAATATACGAATTCAAGGATTTGCACAAGATTCAAGTCCGTCTGAGAACTCCGTCTCCAACGCCCCATTCCCCTGAAAAAATTTCAAGAACCCTCAGTACAGAAACTCAGGATTTACTCCGTAATGCTGCTGACTTTGTGAGCGACCCTAAGCTTAGCCAAGCAATGCTGCGTTTGGCAAGCAATAAAAAGTAACCACCCAGTTGTAACAGACAAATTTGAATGCTCAGAATGTGACAGACTTAACACTTACAAATGATACAATATAACATCACTATTATAAGACAATGACTTATGTCACATTCACATAACTAATTGGGCAATCATTAATGTCATCAAATGTTACAATTTCATAGCTATCTGGATCACTTTTGACATTGCGTAATAACTGATTATTTAATGCATGACCTGACTTATAGGCATCATATTTCGCAATAATTTGATGACCAAGCAAATATAAATCACCCACAGCATCTAATATTTTGTGACGAACAAACTCATCCGAGAAGCGTAAACCCTCTTCATTGACCACACCATTTTCATCTACGCCAATGGCATTTTCGAGACTCGCCCCCAAAGCCAAATTATTGGCTTTGAGATAATCCAAATCTTTCATAAAGCCAAAAGTCCGCGCTTCACTGACTTCATAGACAAATGTTTCGGTTGAAAAGTCGATGGTTGCCGATTGAAATTCTTTCTTAAATGCAGGATGGTCAAAATCAATCGTAAAATTTAATTGGAAACCGTCATGCGGTTGAAAGGCAGCACGTTTATCATCAATCAGTGCTTCGACAGGTTTAAGTATTTTTATGAATTTTTTAGGTGCATTTTGTTCTTGTAGTTCACCTTGCATAAGCAAATAAATGAACGGGCCTGCACTCCCATCCATAATAGGCACTTCAGATGCCGACACTTCCACAATCAGGTTATCAATCCCTAAACCAGCAATCGCACTCATAATGTGCTCAATTGTGCCCACCTTGGCGTTTTCTTGCACCAAGTTAGAACACATGAATGCTTCTTGAATCAGCATAGCATCAGCTGGAATATCAATCGGTGGATTTAAGTCGATACGACGAAACACAATGCCCCCATCGGCATGATGTGGCACAAAGTTAATCATCACTTTTTGCCCACTATGCAGTCCGATGCCACTCGCTTTCACGATGCGTTTCAGGGTACGTTGTTTCAACATGTGTCTTCTATCATCAGTTCACAAAACCGCTATACGTTAGCATATTTAGCCATTGATAAAAAACAAAAAGGTAGCTGATCAGCTACCTTTTGTAATCAATAGACACTTAAGTCATTGAATTTATGTTATTTACGTTGCTGATTTTTCAAGTAGTCTTGAATACTCATTGGCGTAGGGCGTGAATTCGATGCTGACGCCGCCGCAGCCGCCGGAGCAGCTGCTTCATTGTGCTGACGTTGAATCGCTGGTACATCATCTTCATCTACAGGTGCTTGTGCAGAAGCGACTGTACGCGTTGCTTGTGCGACAGGGCGTTTCACTGGCTCAGCAGAATCGGCAGAATTACGCGTTAAACCCGTTGCGATCACAGTTACACTAATTTCATCACGTGCATCTGGATCAAATACCGTACCGTAGAAAACTTGACCTTCATCAAGATCCACAATTTGGTTCACTACATCAGTGATTTCTTCAATTTCACCGAAGGTTACGTCATCGCCACCTGTTACGTTAATCAAAATGCCTTTTGCATTCATGATCGTCACGTTATCTAACAATGGGCTACGGATCGCTTGTTCAGCAGCTTGACGTGCACGGTTTTCACCACGACCAGAACCTGCACCCATCATGGCATAACCACGTGTACTCATCGCAGTTTTCAAATCGGCGAAGTCAAGGTTGATATGACCAGGACGCACCACAAGATCAAAGATACTACGTACAGCATTTAACAGTACGTCGTCTGCTTTTTTGTAAGCATCTTTCATCGAGATATCACGGAACACTTTTAGCAGGCGTTGGTTCGGAATAATAATTAGAGAATCAACATGTTGCTCAAGGGCTTCGATACCTTTCTCAGCAGATTGCTGACGACGTTTACCTTCAAAGTTAAACGGAGTCGTCACCACACCTACAGTTAAGATACCCATTTCTTTGGCAATTTCAGCAACAACCGGCGCAGCACCTGTACCAGTACCACCACCCATACCTGCAGTCACGAACACCATGTCCGTTCCTTCAAGGTGTTGGCGAATCAACTCACGGCTTTCTTCAGCAGCAGTTTGACCCACTTGTGGATTTGCACCTGCACCCAAACCACGGGTACTTTGCTCACCCAGTTGGATTTTAAATTGTGCATTCATGCGATCGAGTGCTTGTTTGTCTGTATTGGCACAAACAAATTTCACACCCTCGATATCTGATTCCAACATGTGTTGCACAGCGTTACCGCCAGCACCACCTACACCGAATACTGTGAAACGGGCTTGACCGTTGCTGTCGCTTTGATCATCTTCTAAAAATTCAAATGAGGCCATGCCTAAAAAATTCCTAATCCATAATTGGCAGACACTTCAGCCCGTATACTGCCTTGATCTTAATAAAAATTGTTTTTTAGAATGCTGTCCAAGTTCCAGCTTGTCAAGTACAAGCAATAATCCGTACAACTTCCCAACAATATTCCCAAATATTTCAACTTAAAAGATCGACTTCAAGGTGTCATTGAAGCCCGACCATGCCCGTTTTACCCGATTCAATACTGAAAGTTTTTCCGTATCTTCTGGCTCAACGATCGTATCTTGTGTTTCGCTTTGACTGAAAATTAACAGACCTGCGGCAGTCGCGTATTGTGAACGACGTAAAGCTGCTTGCTGTTGATCATCGGCATACACTTGCATAGGTGGATTACCTAAATGTGCAGAGACACCTAAAATCCGGCGTGCAAATGTCACCATTCCTTCAATTTGGCAGGCATCACCTGTGAGTACAACACCATGGTATAAACCATGAATCGCACCATGATCGACCAATTCATTACGCACTTGATTAAAGATTTCTTCATAGCGCGCAATAATAATTTCGGTCAGTTCAATTCGGCTAATGGTTTGTGGACCATCAATCCCTTGGAACTGAATCATACTTTCAGGTTTAACCACTTTCAGGTCAACACAACCATACAACAGTTTAATGCGTTCCGCTTCTTCTGTTGTGGTTTGCAATACAGCAGCAATATCACGTGTTACATGCTCGCCGCCACGTTGCAAGGTATGTGTCATCGCCAAGCGACCATCTAAATACACCGCGATATTGGTCGTACCTGCACCAATATCAACCAAGCACACACCATATTCTTTTTCATCTTTAAGCAAACTGGCTTCAGCTGTTGCTAATGATGAAATGACCATGCGTTCAACACCAATATTGGCGCCTTTTAATGCACGATCCAAATTCTGCATGGTGCTGATGGGCAACATCATCAAATGATAATGTCCTGTCATACTCCGTGCTGACATGCGAATCGGGTTTAATACCCACTCAGGTTCATCATCTAGTTCAAAACCTAAAGGTACAGCACTCACCAAATAGTGGTCAGACGTTAAATGACTGGCTTTGGCCAGTTCTAATGCACGCACCACTTCATTGGTGGTAATCGCATGGTCATTATTTTCAATTGGAGTGCGACCAGAGGCATAAAAACTTTTTAGTTCAGCACTTGGAATGGAAATCCACGCAGAATGTACACGACATTCCGCCATATCTTCCGCTTCCTGCACTGCATTTTTAATTGCGGTAACAACTTTATCGAGACTGACAATTTTCCCTTTATTCATGCCGCGGTTACGAGCGGTCGCCATCCCTACCACTTGGATATTGTCTGGCGCGTGTACCTTACCAATCAAAACTGAAACTTTGTGTGTCCCAATGTCAATCGCAACAACCGAGGGAACAGCTTCATTCATTATTTACTACTACCATTCACATGTTTGTTTAATTTATGGCTTAAAGCCTCTACTTATAAAGCCGATCATTATGGCTTTACCGGCGCTGCATTCGCAATGCCTATGTCATCACTGGTTACAACAAACTGACCATTTACCGACTTTGCTGGCACAGAGTTTTTCCATTGAATCGCTAAACCATTTCGGTAGCGCAAATCGATGGCAGAAATTCGTGGCCATACAGGTTTTAAGTCACTGTGTGCGAGATAACTTAAACGCTGCAACTTACTCATGGTCTGATCTTGATCGACAATCACGCGTAAGCCTGAATCAAACTGCATAAACCAAGTCATTCGTTCGGTTAAATATAATTCTTTTAAACGAATGCCAACAGGTATAAATAATTGATTAATTTCATTATAGCGACGCATCATCATTTTGGACTGACTCGTCGGCCCATGCAATAACGGCAAATTCTGATGATTGGTCGGGGTTAATTCGGCAAATACATCACCACTGTCGCTTAACAGTCGCCCAGTTCCCCAACGTGCAATCGCTTGACGCGGCATCACCCGTACACGAATTGCATTTGGCCAAGCACGTGATACCACCACGCGATCGACCCACGAAATTTCTAAAGTACGGTCACGAATGACACGTAAATCAGAGGTAAAATAATTTTGAGTCATCATCGGTGAAACGTATGACATCACTTGTTGTTTTTCTTGGGCGCTACGCACACCCACCACATCAAGTTCAGCCACACGTGCATCCGTCATGACTTTATATAGCCCCCAAATTCCGGCAATCAAAACCACACATGCAATAAACAACAACAGCCATCCACCCACATTGGTAAGCTTTTCCTTACGTGTCGGTGGTTTGTCATGTATCGATGTCGTTGCTGCACGTTTACGGCGCATAGACGCAGGAAGTTGAGCCATAATTTAGTGTGCCGCACCTGTCAGGGTTTGTTCCAAAATCGCGACACAAAGATCATCAAAACTATAACCTACGGCATTGGCCGCTTTTGGCACTAGAGAATGACTGGTCATACCCGGAACAGTATTTACCTCAAGTAACCAGAAGTTTCCTTCGGCATCCTGCATCGCGTCAATACGACCCCAACCACTCGCACCTACCGCTTGGAAAGCGCGTAAAGATAAAGCTTGTAGACGCTTTTCTTCATCTTCAGTCAAGCCACATGGAATACCATATTGCACATCGTTACGGTTATATTTCGCTTCGTAATCGTAAAAAGCCACATCTGCAGGCGGTTCTAAACGAATCACAGGTAATGCCTGACCATTTAAAATCACAATGGTAAATTCACGTCCGGTAATCCATTTTTCAGCCATCACAACTGCATCATGCTGGGTCGCTTTTGCAATTGCGGTTGCAAAGTCTTCAATTTTTTCAACTTTGCTCATACCAATGCTTGAGCCTTCATGCACCGGCTTAATGATAAATGGCAAACCAATTGAATCTACAATTTCTTGTAAATCTGAATCTTTGCTGACAATACGATAAGGTGCTGTCGGTAGTTCTGAACCTTGCCAAACTTGTTTAGTTTTGACTTTATCCATACCAATCGCCGAGCCTTGAACGCCCGTTCCAGTGTACGGAATGTTTAACCATTCCAAAGTACCCTGAATTTGACCATCTTCACCACCACGGCCATGAAGTACGATAAATGCACGGTCATAAGCCACCAACTCAGTCACACTGCGTTGCTGCGGATCAAATGCTTCGGCATTTACACCCGAACGCACCAATGCTTCAAGTACAGCTTTACCACTATCGAGAGAAACCTCACGTTCGGCAGATTTCCCACCTAATAACACGGCAACTTTGCCGAATTTTGAAGCATTTGACACGTTTATATCCTTAAACTTTTATCTACGGTCTAAACAAACTTTGGATCACCCAGCGGTGATCATTTTACATAGAGATTGTTTTGAGCAAGTTCGATTGAGATTGCTCCAACATTACCTGCGCCCTGTGTTAATAACAAGTCATTTGCTTGTAACACTTTTTTCATTACTGCTTGTAAGTTGCCTTCTACTGGATCGATGAGAATCGGCTCAACCTCACCACGGAGACGAATGCTTCGAGCCAACGCACGACTATCCGCACCGACAATTGGTTTTTCACCTGCAGGATAAACTTCTAATAACAACAGTTGATCGACTTGAGACAAGACATCGACGAAGTCATCAAAACAGTCACGCGTACGGCTAAAACGATGTGGCTGGAACATCATCACCAAACGACGATCTGGATGACTTGCACGTGCTGCTTTAATGGTCGCTTCCACTTCTTTTGGATGGTGACCATAGTCATCGACCAATTTCACCAAGCCATCTTCAACTTCAAATTCGCCTTGGACTTGGAAACGACGACCTACGCCACTGAAGCTTTCTAAGGCACGTGCAATCGCAGCATCAGAAACGCCTTCATCCGTTGCAATACCAATCGCTGCCAAGGCATTTAAGATATTATGCAGACCCGGCAAGTTAATGGTTAAACGTAACGGCTCACGGTCTTTACGCAAAACTGTAAAGTGTGATTGCATGCCTTCTTGAGCCACATCAACGGCACGAATGTCGTTGTCTTCATTGAAACCATACGTCACGACAGGACGACCAATACGCGGCATAATTTCACGGATGTTGGCATCATCACCACACATCACAGCTAAACCGTAAAATGGAAGGCGCTGTAAGAATTGTACGAAGGTATCTTTCAATACATCGAAGCTACCGCCATAGGTATCCATATGGTCCGCGTCGATATTAGTGACAATCGTTGCCATCGGCTGTAAATGCAGGAATGACGCATCTGACTCGTCCGCTTCTGCCACGATATAACGACTTGCACCCAATGCAGCATTCACACCAGTACGATTTAACAAACCACCAATGACATAAGTTGGATCCAGATTTTCTTCTGCCAACATGCAGGTCACAAGACTGGTTGTCGTGGTTTTACCATGCGTCCCAGCAACGGCAATACCATGACGGTAACGCATTAATTCACCCAACATTTCTGCACGACGTACAACAGGTGTACGGGTTTCAATCGCCGCTTTCACTTCTGGGTTTTCAGAATCAATGGCTGTTGATACCACGATTACATTGGCGCCTTGAATATTTTCAGCAGCATGACCGATGAAAACTTGAATGCCGTTTTCTTCAAGCTGAGCCGTAGTTTTCGACGCTTTAATATCTGAACCTGAAACTTTATAGCCTTGGTTTTTCAATACTTCGGCAATACCGCACATGCCCGCACCACCAATCCCAATAAAATGGATGTGTTTAATACGGCGCATTTCTGGCACTTTAATGAGCTTTTTCGCTTGATCGGCAGGCGTTGATGGAGACATAGATTACTCGAATTTTACAAATCTTGAATTAAACCAACCACGTGCTGTGTCGCATCGGGTTGTGCCTGTTGTCGAGCCTTAACCGCCATTTCCATAAGTCGTTGGCGATTCATCAGCGGCTTCAACAACGCTGTTAAACTTTCTGCGGTCATGTCCGCTTGTGGGCAAATTTTTGCGGCATTGATATTGGCCAAGAATCCGGCATTTGCAGTTTGATGGTCATCCACTGCACTTGGCAGAGGAACAAACACGGCTGCTACACCCGCTGTCGCAATTTCAGTGACGGTTAGCGCACCAGCACGGCAGATAATCAAATCCGCTGCAGAATAGGCTGCTGCCATATCTTCAATAAACGGCTGAACTTCAACTTGCATATGTTCAGGTGCATTTGCATAACGAGCCAATGTGCTTTCAGCATTATTTTGACCACACTGATGATATACACTGAGGGGCTGTTCTAATTGCTGCAAAGCAGCCGGCACACATTCATTTAAGGCACGTGCGCCCAGTGAGCCACCTACAATTAAAACCCGTAATGGCAACCCAGCTTTTTCACGCTCTTGGTAACGCCATGACGGATTTAAAATTTCTGTAATTTCCTTCCGTACAGGATTGCCTGTGGTCACGATTTTATCTTGAGCTGGAAAAGTATTTGGAAATGCCTGACACACCGTTTTCGCCACACGCGATAATTGCGTATTGGTAAAACCTGCCACAGCATTTTGTTCATGGATAATAACCGGAATACCCAATGCACGAGCCGCCAAACCACCCGGTCCAGCCACGTAACCCCCAAAGCCTGCAACTGCATCAACTTCGAGTTGTTTCATATAACGCATAGCACTCAAAGTAGCTTTGAGAATTTTAAACGGTGCCATCAGCTTACGCACGACTCCATTGCCGCGTACGCCTTGGATATCAATTTGATAAATTGGAATATTATGATTTTTAAGCAGGCGATTTTCCATGCCTGTTGGCGTTGCGAGCCAAGAAACTTCACAGCCTTGTTGTTGCAACTCTTTGGCAACAGCGAGCGCTGGAAAGACGTGACCACCGGTTCCGGCAGCCATCATCATGACATGTTTCGGCTTTACTTGCGTTACTTCGGTCACTGTCTAATTCTTCAATTCTAAAAAGAGGCTAATGATATTCGATTTTAAGCAAACAATTGTAATCACAAACGCATGACCGTGAAAGGTAATTTACTTTTTTTCAACAGGCGTATGATTGTTTTTTTCTACTATTTTAAAAGTTTAAACTAGTTTTATTATTAATCTATGAGAATTGAAAAAAAATCAGACAATTTTTCACTTTAATTGCATTCACTTACATTTTTTTTGCTTTTTTAGCTCCCCTCCCCTTAGCGCAGGACAAAAAAAGAGCCCGTGAAGGACTCTTTTAAATCTAGTGCAAAATTAAGCTTTTAAACCTGCCTCAAGGACATCAAATAAATCATCGGCAATCGAGGTGCCAAATTGCGCATCAATTTCACGTACGCAGGTTGGACTGGTGACATTAATTTCAGTCACGTAATTACCAATCACATCCAGACCAACAAACACTAACCCTTTTTCACGAAGGAATGGCCCAACTTTGGCTGCAATGGCTTTATCATTTTCGGTCAATGGACGCGCCTCGCCCAAACCACCTGCCGCCAAGTTGCCACGCACTTCGCCATTTTGCGGAATACGCGCCAAACAATACGGTACGGGTTCGCCATTGATCATCAAGATGCGCTTGTCGCCATCCACAATTTCTGGGATGTAACGCTGCGCCATAATCGGCTGTGTGCCGTTATTGGTCAGGATTTCAATGGTTGAACCAATATTAACGCCATCTTGGTATAAACGGAAAATGCCCATACCGCCCATGCCGTCTAATGGCTTCACAATCACATCGCCGTGTTCTTGCAAAAATTCACGAATCAGGCTTTGCTGCGAGGTCACTAAGGTCGGTACTTGAAGTTCAGGGAATTGCGTCGCAAACAATTTTTCATTGCAGTCACGTAGGCTTTGTGGCTTGTTAATAATCCATGCGCCTTCGCGTTCAGCCTGTTCCAAAATATAGGTGGTGTAGACAAAGTTCATATCAAACGGCGGATCTTTACGCATCAAAACCACGTCATAAGCTGCAATTGATTCTTTTTGTTTTTCGCCGAGTTCGTAATAGTGGTTGTAATCTTCAAAAACTTTTAGCGGAGAAATCAAACCAAAGGCTTTGCCTTGATCGATATATAAATCTTGCTGTAATGCATAGCCTAGCTCATGTCCACGACGTGCTGCTGCCCACAGCATGGCCATTGAGGTATCTTTTTTTAGGTTTACATTTTCGATGGGATCCATCACAACAAGTACACGCATTATTCAGTGCTCTGTTCATTATTAATTTATGAATGAGTATAGCCGAGATTTTTCTTTTGTTTATTCTGATTTTGCATGTGTATGTATGGATTCGTGTGATGCAGGCGATAATTCAAAACATTTCTATCATCGGCTTTATCTTAATAATGGAAATAAGCCATGAAAGCATTATGGCGTTAGGCCTGTGTAAATCGACGCCAAGCAATTGAGACAGATATTCATCACATCTACATCTCGCCCATCATTATTTTTGGTGAAAAAACACGTGCTTTTTATTTTTTTTAGCTATTGTGTTAATTATTGTAAATAAAGAAATAGAATTAATTAATGATCAACATTGAGCAGATGGCTATCATTCTTGATGCTTTGCCAGACCCTGCTTTTGTCATATCGCGTAGTAGAAAATACGTTGCGGTTTTTGGTGGGCGCGATAATCGCTATTACCACGATGGTTCCGGTCTTGTTGGTACCTATATTTCAGATGTGATCAAGCCAGATAAAGCCAACTTGTTTATGCAACTGATCGACCAAGCTCTAGCGTCAGGAAATCTACTCATCGAAGAGTACGAATTGAGCAATAGGGATGTAAAAGGTCTGCCCGATTATGGTCCTGAAGAGCCCATTTGGTTTGAGGTGCGCATCCAAGCCCTCAGTTTTTCAGTAGATGAAGAAGACGTTGTGCTTTGGGTCGCAAGTAATATTTCAGCGCGTCACAACTTGGAAATTAAGCTGAAGGAACTCAGCCATACGGATCAGTTAACCGGTCTTTTCAATCGAAGAAAATTAGAGCATGACTTAGCATTACATTATGAGTCATACCTACGACATTCCATACAGACCTCGATTTTGATGTTCGATCTTGATAACCTCAAAAAAATCAACGACAGCAAAGGTCATCATGTCGGTGATGAGGCAATCCGAGCAGTCGCAGATATTCTTCGTTTAACGCTGCGCAAGACTGATTGCGCCTGCCGCTTAGGTGGAGATGAGTTTGTGGTCGCATTACCCAACACGGGCTGTGAACAAGCCATTCAATTTGCCAAACGGATTCATGAACATTCCAGAAAAGAATTAAGTCGGTTTTCAATAGATAACGCCCATGTCACCGTGAGCATAGGAGTAACAACCATCATGCCTGAAGATTGTACCTACGAAGATACAATTAAGCGTGCTGATCTAGCGCTGTATAAAGCCAAACATGGCGGGAAAAATAGAATTGTCGCGGCGTAAGCGTGCGGCAGAAATAAACCAAATTTCACAGTCTATTTAGCAATTTGATATTCAAGCCGTTGTGATTGCTCAGCATGAGCTCTCTCCCCTTTTCAACATAAGTTCAGTTTAGATAGGTGTCCGATATGCAGCAAGCCATTGTTGATTTTGCCTTGGATGATGAAAATCATTGGTATGCTATTTTAGCTTGTGGCCATACACAGCATGTCCGGCATGATCCGCCTTGGCAAAACCGTCCTTGGGTTATCACTGAGCAAGGACGGAACGAAAAGTTAGGGGTAATGTTGGAATGTAAGAAGTGTGATGAAGAGATCAAAAAAGGGAGCTGTAAGCCACTGCTGTCCCATAGTTTGCTTTAAATAAAAAAACCTGAGTCCTAACAGTTAAAATATGAGTGCAAACAAACACTTTAACGACCAGGATTCAGGTTTTGTCACATCAGAATACCGTATTTCATGA